>DATFET010000377.1:0-7982 GCA_035250835.1 Anaerolineales bacterium | reverse complement strand
CGGAAAAATATTCGTAGGTCAGATATTGTGCCAGTGCTTCGTCCAGCCATGGGTTGTCCAGTTGGTCATCGCCGATCAGGTTATAGAACCACTGGTGCGCCACTTCATGGGCGACGACGCCTTCCAGATATTGTCTTGCGCCAGGGTTATTCGCCTCCGAGCCGTACAGCCCCGAGGTGACGACAATATTTCCCGGATATTCAATGCCTCCAGCAAGGGTAGGCGTGGCGACGATATCCAGCTCTGTGTAGGGATACGCAGGATACTTCGCGCTGAAAAGATCAAGCGAATCGAGCGCGATTTCCAGCGCGGCTTTGGCAGCCTCCGCCGAATCCCGAGGTGCGAAACTGCGAACGGTGATCTCGCCCAGGGTCTGGGAATATTCCTTATAGTCCGGGCTCGCTGCCAGATAAAAGTCGCGGGCAGGACCACTCGCAACGAGTAAAGTTTGAGTCCTTTCACCTTCGGCGCGCTCGACCACAGTCCCGGATGGGACCACAGTTACTTCTTTCGGCGCGGTAATGTTCACCAGGAAGAACGATGTGTCCGCAAAGGTAATATCTCCCTGCTGGGATGGGATTTCCGCGTTCCAGCCCTCGTCGTTATAGACCGCGATCATGGGATAGGCGTGCGCCAGGGCGAGCACATCCTCGTAGTAGGCAAGCACGCCATAATTCAAATCAACCTCCTGAGGAATGGTTACATCGAAGTCCATTTCGATGACAGCGCTGTCGCCCGGTTCGAGGGGTGCTGCCCAAGGAACAATAAGCAGGCTGTCATTCATTTCGAGCCGCGGCGTGACGCCAGCGTCACTCACTTTTAAGTTTGAAACTTCCATCTCGCCGCCCAGGAGGTTGGGGAAGGGTCGCAGCTGCACTTCATCGAGTGGAACGTTTTCTGTGATCGTGTACTGCACCTCCTGATGCCCTGAAACGTGATACATATCCTCGGCGATATTCAAATCAATGTGATAGACGCTTGCACTATCCAGCTCCTCAGGGATCGACTGCTGCGATTCGATGAGTCCGCTTTTGAAAATGGAGCGGTCCTCCCACGGAATGTCGAATGGATCGGGTGTAGGCGCGGGTGTTTCTGCTTGCGGGATCGGAACACAGGAAACAAGAAGAAGGGTCAAAATGACGAAGAAAACAAAAATCTTATTCATTTGGATAATTCCTTCAATTACCGAGATTAAGCAGGTTTGAACCTTGCAGATATTCCAATGCTGTTTGGAGGACTTGTGCAGGTGTCAGGTCATCTGTCTCGATGATCGGGTCGGCGTGTTCACGGGCGTGGGACAGGCGGCGCAGCTGTTCCCTATAGTCTTTTTCCTGCCAGTCGAGCCTGCGCCGCGCGCTGCTGACCTGGAAGGACGCGCCCAGATAAATCAGGACGTCTGGTTTGGAGATGATCTGCCACATCGCCTGTACGTAGGAATGCTCCTGGGCAATGTGACAGCATTTGTAGCCGAAACCCTCCAGCCCGCTGATAAGAGTCGATTTGCCCGACCCGCACGGCCCGACGACTCCGATCAGGGGGGCACGGCTCGGCTCCATTATTGGCTGTCTTGCATCAACCGGCTCAGCTCCTGGGGTCCGCCCAGCACGGCCAGTGTATCGCCGGCATTGAGCGGGCGAGTATCGGTGGGGTGCATCTCGGAGCTGTGATCGCGCCGAAGCAGGATGATGTTGAGATGATAGTTGTCTTCCACGTAACCGACGGTTTTGCGCGCGAGTGGGGAGGATGGGGCAATGGTCAATCGTGCCAGGCTGAGCTGCTGGCCTTCGATCGAGATCGGGTTGGTCACATCTGCGCCCGCGGCCGCGGCCGCAAAGACCGGTGCAGCCATTTCAGTGGCGCTCAATGCAACGAAACCGAACTGGTCCTGAAGGGCATGAGCAAAATCCTCATCGAAGATACGGATGACCACCTGGATATTCGGGTTGAGGCTGCGCGCCTTCAGTGCGATCTGCAAATTCATAGCATCGTTCTGGCTGGCAAGGATGATGGTTTTCGCGTTGGCGATGTTCGCGCCTTCGAGCGCGGTGACATTGCGTGCGTCTTCATCGATGATGGGAATCCCCCTCTCACGCACCGCAGTGACAGTATGCTGAGAGGCGCTCAATTCGATCACCGCGACGGTTTTTCCCATCTCGTGCAGTTGCTGCGCGATGCGATAGCCAAGGTGACCGAGACCGACCAAAACGATATGATTTTTCATGGTGGATGCGACGGCCATTTCCCACTCCTTGTTGCGAGCCCGGCGGTTGAACAACAGGCTGCCGAAATCCGCCAGCCCCAGTGCAAGGATGATCAGTCCAATCACGGGCATGAAGAAATGAAATAATTGAAGACTCACATGCTCAGGAAAATCCCCGGCTGGCTGGAGGAACGCGGCCGTCAGGACAATGTAGATCGCCTCACTCGACCCCTGGACCGGTTCACCCGCCCAGTCTGCGATCGCCGCGTAGAGCAATCCACCGCCAACGACTGCCACGGAAAAAATGAAAAGAGGAGTGCGAAATTCTTTCAGCAGAATGAGCGTGTCCCGCCAGGTGGCTCTCCAGCTCCGCACGAAGGATTTCATACCCATGCATGCCCCTCGATCGGCAGACGGACAGTCATCCGCCGAACGGTATCGCCATCCCGCGAGGCGACTTTTAGCACCAGCACGCTGATGTCATCCGCGGGGCGGTCCTCGTCCAGGCGTACCGCGTGGGCAAGCAGGGAATCTGCCAGCGACTGCGGGCTGGGGTCCTGGTCCTCCATGACCGAGCGGAGCACCTCGCTGACGTTCATGGGGTTGCCGCGCCTTTCCCCGGCATGCGTGACCCCATCCGTGTAGATGACGACTGTCAACCCCGGCTGGAGGGCAATCTCAGTTATCACGGGTCGTACGTTACGCGAGGTTCCAAGAGGAATACTTTCCTCGGCAATCCTGTCGATTCGCTCATTCAGGCAGATGAACATCGGCGCGGGATTGTTGCGGGTCAGCACGATCGTTCGGCTGTGCAAGTCCACAGATGCGATATTGAGAGTGGAGATGACCTTGCCCTGTTTCTCGGTAAAGAGCGTGTCGGAAGCGGCGCGTGCGGCAGCCCCATCCCGCACGCCCTCCGCCAGCAGACCGATCACCTTGCGGACGACCATTTGTGAGACAGCTTTGGCGCCTCGTCCGGAAGTCTGCCCGTCGGCGAGGACAACGGAGAGTCCTCCATTCGGGCGCTCGACGATCTCGAGCGTGTCGCCGCTCTCGGATGTGGCATATTTGTTCACCTTGGCGACCGCGATTTGGACTTCCATGATTTGATTTTACTATGGGTTGGGGTGAGGATACATTGCTGACTGACCTGCATAACTGCACTTGTGGGGAATCGTTTTTATTATCAGTAGATCACGAATCGACCAGGAGGAGCCTGTAGCCTCTAAACTTTCGTGAAGTACTAATTATCGAACGGAGGTAGTTATGAAAGGACCTGTGAAATTACTTGGGCATCCCGTGCATCCAATGCTGATCGTTTTTCCGCTGGGATTGCTGTCTGCTGCTGTGATCTTCGACCTGATCGCGATGAGCACCCAAAACCAGGGCTTATACGTTGTTTCATATTGGGTGATCGCAGCCGGACTGGTCGGTGGTCTTTTGGCAGCCATCTTCGGCTTTATGGACTGGCTGGGAATCCGCTCCAACACGCGCGCCAAATCGGTAGGCGGCTGGCATGGGCCTGGCAACCTGGTGATTGTATTGCTGTTTGCCGCAAGCTGGTGGCTGCGCAGCGGAGATCCAAACAACGTACCGACTTCATTGGCTCTCACGTTATCACTTCTTGGCTTTGGCCTGGCGCTGGTGACAGGCTGGCTGGGCGGAGAATTGGTCTATCGGCTGGGTATGGCGGTTGACCAGGGAGCACATGAGAACGCACCAAATTCCCTCACGACTGAAAGAGCCGCAGGCACTCCGCAAAGTTCACAAGAGACGAAACAGGCTGGCAGGTCAGGTAAATAATAAAGCAGCCAACCACGGGGCGCTCAGGGTGTACCTTCCGCCAATCTCATACTTGACGCTCCCCCCTCCACCCGCTATAATCTGCCCGCTTGATTGGAAAAATACGCAGGCGCGGAGGATTTCCGCTCGTGCAATTGTTCTTAAGGAGAAAGAAGTATGCCCCCACATCCAAAGCGCAAACATTCGAAGAGCCGCCGCAACATGCGCCGTGCGCACGACGCCCTGCAGGCTCACAACCTGACAGCCTGCTCCAACTGCGGCTCAATGCGTCTTCCCCACACAGTTTGTCCCAATTGCGGATTCTACGAGGGACGCGAAGTCGTCGAAGTGAAGAAGGAAAAGAAGAAGTCAGAGTAGCGGTGAGCAACCACCCATTTGAAAAGCAATACGGGTCGTGACGTCAACGACCCGTTTGTGTTTAAGAGGAACAGCAACAGAAGTCGTTAATACTTTTGGAGGCTTATGAAATTCAATCTGCAATCCACTGCGTTCGTATTTCCCGGCCAGGGGTCACAGGCCCTCGGTATGGGTAAGGAACTTTCGGCAGTTTATCCAACCGCCAGGAGAGTGTTCGAAGAAGCCGAGTCGGTCCTTGGCGTTTCCCTGTCTGACCTGATGTGGAATGGGAGCGCGGAGGAGCTCAACGAGACGGTCAATACACAACCGGCGCTCTATGTCCATTCCGTTGCAGCCTGGACGACGTTCACGCATCTCTACCCGGATCTCAAGCCGGCTGGCGTGGCCGGGCATTCTCTGGGCGAATTATCGGCTCTGACCGCGTCCGGTGCGTTGTCGTTTTCCGATGGGATTCAACTCGTCCGCAGGCGCGGGGAGTTGATGAAGCAGGCTGGAGAATTGAACCCCGGCGGCATGGCTGCCATCCTGGGTGTGGATATTCCCACGCTCGACCGGGTCTGCGGAGAGGCGAGCACGTTCGATGAAATCGTCCAGGTTGCCAATGATAACTGTCCCGGGCAGGTGGTGATCTCCGGTCACAAACCGGCCCTCGAGCGCGCCATGGCTGGCGCAAAGGCAGCCGGGGCAAAACGTGCCCTGCCCTTGCCGGTCAGCATTGCTGCGCACTCTCCATTAATGGATTCGATCCAGGCTGAATGGGACGCGGCAGTGGCTGCCTGTGCCATCGGGACGCCATCCATCACGGTGGTGGGGAACGTTCATGCCACGCCTTTACTGACCGCTGACGATCTGCGCGCCGACATCAAATCTCAGATGCAGTCACGCGTCCGCTGGACTGAGTCAGTGCAGTGGATGCTTGGAGATGGAATTAATTCCTTCGTCGAAGCGGGGAGCGGGGAAGTACTGCTCGGACTGATCAAGCGTATCGAATCCTCCTCACAGCGATTCCCATTGGGAAACCCACAAGACTTTGCCGCAATAGAGGGTTAAATCGGCTATACTTTTGTCCATGACAGACGTTGAAGCGCGCAGACAAAAAGCAACCGAGGAGATCACCGGTAACGAAGCGCTGCTGGAAATGCTTGAAACAGAGGCTGCCATCGAGATGCTTCAATGGGGGAAGGAAATGGTGAGTTCACTCATGCAAGAAATACAAGACCTGGACGATGCGAACGCGGAACTCATACTCGAGCCGCGCCTGAAAGCGGTGCGGCGGACGATGCGTTCCGTTGGCAACTGGGCGGCGGGGAAATATACAGAACCCGAACAGCGCCTCCAACTGCGTGAAGACCTGCTTGTTCGCATGAAAACGATCTATGGGGAGGAGGCAGAACTGCCCTCTGCCGAAGAGATGGATGCCGTTCTCAGCCAGGTGGATGACACCCAGAACTCATCCCATCAACTGATCTTAAAATTTAAAGAATTGCTCAACGAAACCCGCTGAGGAGAAGAATTATGTCCCCGAGACGACGAACGAAGAGATCCAATGCAATGATCGCACTTTTTACTTTAGTCATCCTGATCATTCTGGGGATCTATAACTCGCTTTCTGGCGGTGATGGCGCTGATGTTTTTCCCGAGGTCACTTCCACGGGGGTGGTGCCCACCTCGATGAATGCCAGCGGCACATGGTGGGAGGTCTATTTCACAGACCCGCTGAATGTAAACAATCCTCAGAACTGGCAGGGATCCCTCGAGGGACGTTTGATCGACAAGATCAAGGCTGCACAGACAAGCATCCACATCGCTTCGTTCGAATTCGACCTGACGCCGGTAGCCGAAGCCCTGGTCGCTGCCAGACGCCGCGGCGTGGATGTGCGCTGGGTTACGGACGATGAACATGGGTTGGAGGCGGACGAGGAGCCGGATCGTGGACAGTTTGCCTTGCTGACAGACGCCGGGGTCGAGGTCCGCTCAGACTCGCGTTCAGCCTTGATGCACAACAAGTTCTGGATCTTCGATGGTCAGACGGTTTGGACCGGCTCGACCAACATCACGGAAAGCGGGGTATTCAAACAGGATAACAACACCATCGTGATTCAATCGCCTGAACTGGCAGCCATCTATGAAATGGAATTCAATGAAATGTGGAATGGTGAGTTTGGCCCGCGCTCCACGTCTCAGATCGAACAGCAGACAATCGTAGTGAACGGCTCTGCGGTACAGGTGGTATTCACTTCAGAAGATCCTGCCATAGAACAGTTCATCCTGCCTGTAGTCCGATCCGCAACTCAGAGCATCCGCTTCCTGACATTCAGCTTTACCGATTTTCCGCTTGCAGAAGCCATGCTCCAGCGCGCCGGGAATGGGGTAGACGTGGCAGGTGTTTTTGAAAAAGTGGGCAGCGATACCGATGCTGCTGAACTCAGGACCCTTTACTGCGCCCAGATCCCGGTGCGAACCGATGGGAACTCCGGCTTTATGCACAACAAGGTCATTGTGGTGGATGACCGTTATGTGATTACAGGCTCGCTGAATTTCTCGACCAATGCAGAAGAAAGCAATGATGAGAATGTCATCATTATTGATAATCCGGACATTGCGAAGCTCTATCTGCAGGACTTCGAACGCGTGTGGTCGCTCGCCTCCGATCCCGAAGCTGGCAAGATTACCTGTCCTTAATAAACTTTGGGAAAATTACCTGGAAGGGAGTCAAAAATCAGCCGACCCGAGTTTAGGATTGGCTGATTTTAGTTACTCACCTTGCGCAACAATCCCTGTAAGGCAAGACTGCGAAGCGTCTCGCGCTACAACAGCCAATAGGATCTGTTTTGCGTAAGGTGAGTTGGTTAAATCTTTGTCATCCCTGATTTTGGTCGTTCTCACCTGAACGCTTTATCTTTACGGGGATCACTTCACTGTCCAATACCCTTTGGAAGAAGGATTGAGTTTCGGTAAGCACCAGATCATTGATGACCTGCAGCTCCTCCAGGTACTTTCGGTCGGCTGGCGCGGTCGCCAGGAAGCGGTCCCGTTCCGTCTCGAGGCGCTGGGCATTGACCGTCATATCCCGCCACGTGGCGCCCCATTGGAAATTCTGGGAGAGCCCGCTGATAATGGTCAGGGTTGCTGCCAGCAGGGGTGTGCCAACCGTAAACAATATCGATAATACAGCGTTTGAAGTAATAAATTGTGCTGTGGTAAGCGATGCAACCAGGGTTACCAGGGCGCCGAGAACGATTGTCCAGGTTCGATACCGCTTATAATTTTTTTTGTTCCAGGTGCTGGATCGCCAATAATAGCTGATCTTATCGTCGTAGGTCCGGTGGATATATTTATCGAGATCGTCGATCTTGCCAGTGATAGTTATAGTAGATGGTGGGGCAGGTTTTTTAAACATGATCTCCTCCGTGAAATATGAATGCTGTCCCTATTATAAGAAGTTTTAACCTTTTTTCAAGCAGGTGCTAAAGTTCTTATATGTCAGGGTTCATAACATCGTGAACAGTTTTATCTCGAAAAAGGCTCAAGACATCGTGAACTGCTGTGGTCTCTTGACGTAGCTCTCCAGTTTCGGTCATGCTTTCTCCGAAAGCGAGAGAGCATGGACGAGAAACAAGAG
>DATFET010000376.1:0-5521 GCA_035250835.1 Anaerolineales bacterium | reverse complement strand
GTCACCGATCTGCGCATGTTCCTGAAGGGAGCGCTAAATTCCATCAAGAGGCGTTCCCTGATCTTTGTGATTTCCGATTTCATCAGCATGCCGGGCTGGGAGGCGCCCCTGAGCCTGCTCAATCAGCGCCATGAGGTGATCGCCATCCGCCTGTGGGACCCGGCAGAATTGAACCTGCCGGACGTGGGCGTCATGGTGATGGAGGACGCCGAGACCGGTGAGCAATTGTATGTGGATACCCGCGACAAAAAATTCCGCAAAAATTTTCTGTCTGCCATGCAGCAGCGCGAAGACACATTGAAACAGGCATTCAAACGGGCCGGCGTGGACCTGCTGTCCCTATACACTGGAGAAGACATGGTGCGTTCCATCGTCCGTTTTGCGAAGCAGCGTGAAAAAATACGGAGGACCCACTAGAATATGTCCTTTATCTGGTCTAACCTGCTGATCTTTTTATTGCTGGTCCCGCTGCTGCTGGTGATCTATCTGCGTGTGCATAAGCGCAGGCGGGAGGCTGCCGCCCGCTTCGGAACTCTGGGAATGCTGCGCAATGCGCAGGGCAGTGGACCGGGGACATCGCGCCATATACCGGTGTTGATCCTGCTGGCCGGCATTACTGTGCTGATCGTTTCGGCAGCCCGCCCTCAAGCGACCGTGAGCCTGCCGCGCCTCGAAGGGACAGTCATCCTGACCTTTGACGTCTCCGGCAGCATGTCTGCAGACGACCTGAAACCGACCCGCATGGAGGCGGCAAAAGCTGCGGCGAGCCAGTTCGTGGAAAAACAGCCGCAGAGTATCGCGATCGGCGTGGTAGCTTTCAGTGACGGCGGGATCACCGTGCAGGCTCCGACCAACAATCATGAGGAATCCCTGGCCACGATCGATCGCCTTGTCCCGCGGCGCGGCACTTCTCTCGCGAATGGGATTCTGTCGGCTCTCAATACCATTGCCCTGGACGCAGGCGACCCTGCCATTTTGAAGACCAGCGGTAGCGGCAGCGAATCCGTGACCGAGCCGGTGCCCGCGCCGCAAGGATGGTATCCCTCGGCGGTGATCGTGTTGTTGAGTGATGGCGAAAACAACCAGGAACCTGACCCCCTCATGGCATCCGCACTGGCAGCGGACCTGGGCGTACGCGTGTACACGGTAGGGATCGGCAGCACAGCCGGTACGACCATTACTGTGGAAGGCTTCACGGTCCATTCCCAGTTGAACGAGCCCTTGCTGCAAGCCATCTCAAATGAGACAGGTGGCAATTATTACAGCGCCGCCAGTGAAGAAGAACTGATCAGGATTTATAACGATCTCGAGCCGAAGCTGTCCATCAAAACGGAAGAGATGGAGATCACCTCGATATTTGCAGGGATTGGCATGCTGGCTTTATTGATTGGAGGGGCGTTGTCTCTCCTGTGGTTTGGTCGTGTACCCTAGGATTTATACAGGAGTCGATCGATGAGCTTTCTATGGGCCGGGTCGCTGTTTTTACTGGCGCTGATTCCACTGATCGTGGTTCTGTACGTCTGGCTGTTGAGACGCCGCAGGCGTTACACAGTCCGTTATTCGAGCCTGGCGCTGGTTCGTGAGGCTGCCTCCCATCAGTCCCGCTGGAGGCGCCATCTGCCCTTTATCGTCTTCCTGCTTGCCATGACCAGTCTTGTCATGGCGCTGGCAAGACCGGTCGCCACGGTCACCGTCCCGTCGAACAAAGCCGCCATCATCATGGCAATCGACGTGTCGAGGAGCATGTGCGCGAATGACATCCCGCCGAACCGGTTGGAAGCTGCCAAGAGCGCGGCCCAGGCCTTCATCCGTTCGAAGGTCGAGGGCAGGCAGATCGGCATCGTAGCGTTCGCCGGCTTTGCCGAGTTGATCCAGCCTTCCACCGATGATGTCCGGCTGCTGGAATCCGCTGTCGAGAGTCTCGCACCTGCCCGCCGCACAGCGATTGGAAGCGCAATCCTGCGTTCTATCGATGCGATCGCCGAGGTGGATGACCGTGTGAAACCGAGTGACATCAGCCAGGCAGCCACAGAGGAGGCGCCTGAGGCTCCTGAGGATTATTCCCCGCATATCATCGTCCTGCTGACCGATGGCGCCAGCAACGCAGGTCCTTTCCCGCTGACCGCTGCCCAGCAGGCTGTCGAGCGCGGTATCCGTGTGTACACGATCGGTTTTGGTACGAACAGCAATAGCTCTGTCATGGACTGCGGCAGTCAGTTCCAGGAGAATGAACAATTCGGCGGGGCTGGCGGAGGCTTTGGGTTTGGCGGGGGCGGCGGTGGAGGCTTCCGCCGCGAGATCGATGAAGTCACTCTCCGTCAGATCGCTGAGCTGACCGGCGGTTCCTATCACCTCGCCTCCAGCGCCAGTGAGCTGGAGGAAGTATTCCAGAGCCTGCCCAATTACCTTGTGACCACTCGTGAGACGATCGAGATCAGCGCATTCTTTACCGCCATTGCCGCGTTCCTGGCGATCCTGGCAATGATCCTGTCGTTCCTCTGGCATCCGTTGTCGTAGCAATTCCCTGTACTTGGGTAATTTAGACGATTACTTTCCACCTGACAGTTTGTTTTAAGAGCGATCCGTTGGTCGAGTAGCCCCGCATGCGTGGGGCATATCGAGACCAAACGTAACCTGTAAAGAAGCGATCGCATGACAATTCGTGATCTCGACACCGCACCCCGCTCGGGCCGCGCTGGAAGGACACCAGTACCTACGGCGGGCCCAACGGGGCGAGACGGCCTGCGGTGGGTGCAAAGGAGAGGATTTCATGGTCGAACCCAAGGTTACTGTTTATGGCGCGTATTGGTGCCCGGATTGCCGCCGTTCCAAAAAGTTTTTAGGTGAGCAATTCATCCCCTATCGCTGGGTGGATATCGAACAGGATCAGGAAGGCGAAACTTACGTTTTGCAGAGGAATGAAGGTAAACGTATCATCCCCCTCATCTTATTCGAAGACGAGTCTTTCCTCGTCGAACCAACCAACGCCGAGCTTGCAAGAAAGCTGGGGCTCAAGACTGAAGCTCAGAAGACCTATTACGACCTGATCATCATCGGTGGAGGCCCGGCCGGCCTGACTGCTTCCATATACGCCTCGCGCGAAGGCGCGGATGTGCTGCTGATCGAACGTTCAGGCCTGGGCGGGCAGGCCAGTATCACGGTTGGACTGGATAACTTCCCTGGCTTCCCGGAAGGGATCAGCGGGCAGGAATTCTCAGAGCGTGTGACCCAGCAGGCGCGGCGCTTCAACGTGGAGATCCTGCAGGCTGTGGATGTGGAAAGGCTCGCGATGGAGGAAGGCTATCATGAGGTCTACACGTCAGATGGGAAGCATTATCATTCGAAGGCGATTTTGATTGCCACAGGCGCCTCTTATCGCCGGCTCGAGATCCCCGGTGAAGCAGATTTCATCGGCGCAGGACTCCACTTCTGTGCAACCTGTGACGGTCCCTTCTACAAAGGCGCGAAGGAGATCGTCGTCGTTGGCGGAGGCAACTCGGCTGTGGAGGAGGGGCTCCACCTCACCAGCTTTGCCGACAAAGTCACCATGCTGGTACGCGGCGACCGTCTCACAGCCAGCCGCATTGCCATGGACAAGGTCAATGAGCCCGGTTCACGTGTGGATGTCAGATACAACACAGTTGTGGATGCACTCGAAGGACAGGACTCCAAATTGAAAACTGTGAAAACACGAAACACGATCACAGGTGAAACCGAGGCATTCCATCCTGTTGCCGCGTTCATTTTTATCGGGCAGGTCCCCAATGCAGACTTTCTAAAAGGCTATGCCGAGTTGGATTTATACGGATTTGTGCTGACCGGACACGATATCCGCCATGGAAAAGAAATGCTGGATATTGAGCCGCTCCCATTCGAGACCAATGTGCCCGGCATTTTCGCGGCTGGCGATGTTCGGCATGGCAGCACCAAACAGGTCGCTTCTGCTGTGGGCGAAGGTGCAGCCGCCTCCATTTCGATCCGTGAGTTTTTGAGGAGGAGTGAGTAGGGTTTCTTAATCCCCCAACCTGGGATACCCGAAAACAGGAGTGTGGACCCTTTTGGCGTCCGCACTCCTGTTTTGTGAGTTGTTATAATCGTCCCATCTCATCGGGAGTGAGGAACCGAATTCATGGACCCAGACAATCGAAATGTGACAGTCATCGGCGCAGGGCTGGCAGGGCTGGCCGCGGCCTATGAGCTTCACCGCGCCGCCTGGAAGGTGACAGTGCTGGAGGCGCGGTCGCGCGTGGGGGGACGCGTCTATAGCCTGCGCAGTTTCAAAAATGGACAGGTCGCCGAGGGTGGAGGTGAGTTCATCGAGGAAAGTCACACACGCATGCTTGCCTATGCACGGGAATTCAAACTCTCGCTGGGCCGCGTCGGGAGCTGGCAGGGACAGGCTGGGGACTGGGGCAGTTTCGAAGGCAGGTCGGGCCGCCTTTCGGATCTCAGCATCTGGGGAATCAATCTTCATGACGAAGTGAACCACATCTGGCGGGCGCTTTCGGAGCTGGGAAAACTCGTCCCGGACCCGAACCAGCCTCAGGCTGCGCGTGAGGCGTCGCGCCTTGACCGGCAGTCTGCCTTCGACTGGATCGACTCACTGAATGTTCACCCGCTGGCAAAGAACCACTTCATCCAGCATATCCGCGCCGAATACACGACTGAACCCGAACGCCTGTCCCTGCTCGATCTGGCGCGCAATTCTTCCATGTATTACAGGACTGCGGAAAGGGGCGGGAACTTCCGCGTGATCGGTGGGAATGACCGTATCGCCTGCGGGCTTGCGGATGCCCAACCCGATGTACGCTTGAATGCAGTGGTGACATCCATCCGACCCATGGCAGATGAGATGGAAGTCGCTTATCGACAGAACGGTTCGTATCATACAATCCGATCTGCGTACGTTATCCTGGCCGTCCCGCTGACGACCGCCCGCCTGATCGATTTTCACGGCGGCCTGCCGGCTGCCCATCAACGGATGGTGGATGAGGTCTCTTACGGCGCAGTGACCAAGGTGCTGATCCAGTATCGAAAACGCTTCTGGGTGGAGCGAGGCTGGAATGGACGTCTTGTTACTGATCAGCCAATCGTGTACAGCTGGCATGCAACCAGTCATGTGGAGAGTGAGGATGGGATACTCACGATCTATACGGGTGGAGAGCCTGCTGCACACCTGTCTCGCTTATCGGATGATGAGCGGATTCGGGTCGCTGTGAACGAGATCGAAAAGTTATTTCCCGGCTCATCGGATTTAGTTGAACATACCGCGACAGTCGCCTGGCCCAATGAAGAGTTCACCCGTGGGTCGTACATGGCGCTGGCGCCCGGCCAGGTGACCGCCCATTGGGAGATATTGATGCAGCCTGCGGGCCGCCTGTTCTTTGCCGGAGAGCATGCCACCCCGCTTCAGGGATTCATGGAAGGGGCTGTCGAAAGCGGCCAGCGCGCCGCAAAGGAGATCCTCGGTCTGATATGAACGAACAGCGAAAATATTTATGGGAGGGAGTCCGTGCCGAAC
>DATFET010000368.1:0-3508 GCA_035250835.1 Anaerolineales bacterium | reverse complement strand
GTGGGTCAAAAGTGGCGGGGATTTCATAAGGAGAATCTTCCAGCAATTCGATGGTGCGAATGCGTTCGATCTTGAAAGTGCGGATCTTGTTTATTGGTTCACGCAACCCGATCACATGAACTGTATGCCCCACCGCGTAGGGTTCTATAAAATAGGGAGAAAAGGTGTAACTGTGGATGCTGCCGTCTTCCATTTCGTGCGTCAACTGCACTTTGCGATGACGCGACCACGCACGTGTCAGCGTTTCCAGAGCCTGCATAAAGATCGGGTCGCGGCGACGGTCATCCGAATCCAACACATCCGCAGATTTCTTCATATGCTCACTGATGAGTGGAGCTAGTTTGTCCAGCGAGCGCCCGAGTTTACGGAGCGCGCTGGCGGCGTGAGGGTTGTGCTTATCTGTGCGAGTGGTAAGCAAGCGGGATGCCAAATGCAAAGCCAGAGCCTCATGCATATCTACAGAGATCTTGACCTCGAAATGATCCCGGTCAATAGTGTAGCGACCCGGGGATATTTCATATACCGGAGCATTGACCCCCTCCATGCTATCCAGATATTCGGCGGCCGTGGAACGGTGAACATCAAGCTTACGTGCAATCTCCGCTTTGGTCAGCCCCTGGGGGTGATCCAGAAGTAACTCGATTAATTTATGCAGGTTTTCGAATTTTCTTTCGTCTTTGCTGCCCATTGCTCGTTTTCTCCAAACTGTGTTGTTTTTTCTACACTATAGCAAAACAAGATTGCAAATAACCCGACTCCTGTTGGGAAGTTTTTCCAAATTAATCTTGATGTGGGTCGAACGGCCACAGGCGGTCATTTTCATCCTCGGATAAAAAGAAGCCCCGATCATTGAGCATTGCAAGCAGTGTGTTGAAATCATAACGGTGAATTCTCAGGGTTTTTGCATAGTAACTGGCTTTTTCGCCTTTGTTCTTTACTATCAGTTGCTGGACTTCTGTCAACCTTGTTTCGTCAGCTTTTCGTGCCATGGCAAACCTCCAAAAACTGGATTTGCCATTAGCGTAGCCAACGAGTGTTGGGACTATCCCAACAAATGTATTTAGGTTTTGAGAATCAAATTATTTATTGGTTTTCCGCCTGCATCACCCCGCATTGAATTCCAGCGGACTTATCTCAGTGTCCGCACACACCGTCCCGACGGTTTACGGGAGCGCGCTGGGATCTGCATCGACGGGATACTGATAAGAATGTGCTTTTTACCATTAACGACCAAAGGATAGCACAATTAGCATGTGATTTCTGAAACAATTTCATTGTCAATTTTGCAAAGATAACCCGTAAACCAACTGTAAAGTCTGCCTCCCTTCCATTCGGTTATACTGACATTGGCCATGGGGACTCCTTTCTGGGTGATACGGCTCGAGCTTTTCAGCTCGAGCCGTATCCAAAGAGCAGCGATCGAAGTACTCCTTTCATATCTGGAAAGTGCAGTGGGGCGATCTGCATTGTTTTTCCTTTAGAATAATTATCAGCAATTGACTACAGGACCAGTACAGGATGACTACAGGATCAGTACAGGATCTGTATAGGACCAGTACAGGATGAGTGAAGCAGGAGTACAGCGATCCCATAGCGCTGGTGAACCACTCAGCATGCAATTGCAAAGAAAGAAGGAAACATGGCAAAAGTCAAATTCCAGTCACAGATCGTGGAATACCGCGGGACCCTAAACAATCTGGTCTTCAAGCGCTCCTCTCAAGGGGAGATCCTCGTCACAAAGCGTCCCGACATGACCAGGGTGAAATGGAGCAAGGCGCAGAAGGCGCACCGTCAGCGCTTCAAACTGGCGGTCGCCTATGCGCGCGCCGCGCTGGCCGAGCCGAAGGTACGCGCCGGCTATGAGCGCAGGGCAAAGAAGCAGGGCAAACGCGCCTGGGGCCTGGCCGTCTCCGATTACCTCCAGGGGAAGGATTTGCTCGCAAAAAATAAGTCGTGAATAGCCGAGGGTTGAGCGCTTGGCGCGAAACCCGCAGACCAAGCGCACGCCCTTTGAAAATACGCGCTTCGTCTGCGCTCGGGTGAAGTACGCCCCTGCGTTCAGCGCGAGATTCACCAACTCCCAATTGCATTCTTAAAAATTGTTGACTTTTACTGACGGATATGCAATAATAGCGGTATCGTTACCGGTAACGATACCGCTATTCTGTCAAATTTTTACACCAAAGGCTGAAGAACCTCACGGAACTTGACATGCAGAAGAACCGTCGCTCGGTCACCATTCAGGATGTCGCCAGGAACGCAGGCGTCTCCGTCTCCACGGTCTCGCGCGTCCTGAACGGCAAGGCGGATGTCGCCAGCGAGACCCAGGAGCGCATCCTGTCCGTGATCGACGACCTGGGCTTCACTACCAACCTGGCTGCCCGCAGTATGCGCAGCCAGAAGAAGAACCTGGTGGGGCTGATCATGCCGGATATTGCCTACCCGTTTGCGATTGAAGTGATGAAGGGGGTCAACCGTGCGATCGCTGAATCCGAATTCGATCTGTTGGTCTACACCACCGGCGACGTCCGCAAGAGCGGGCGAGCCTTTCACGAGCAGAAGTACGTCTCGCTGCTGACGAATTCCATCTCAGATGGCGTGATCATCGTCGCGCCGGTGGCAGGCGAATTCAATATCGACGCTCCGATCATCTCCATCGATCCGCTCGCCAGCAATCCCAATTATCCGTCCGTCCACGCCACCAATTACCAGGGGGCGCAGGATGTCATGCAGTACCTGCTCGGGCTGGGTCACCGCCGCATCGGCTTTATCAGTGGACGGGCCGAGCTGGAAAGCTCCAACCGCCGCATGAAGGGCTACCTCGAAGCTCTCGAGAAGGCGGGCATCCCTGTCGACGAAGAGTTGATCGCCTCCGGCGATTACACGACCGAGACCGGCGCTCGAGGCGCCAGGCAGCTTCTCTCGCTGAGCCGTCCCCCGACCGCCATCTTTGCCTCCAACGATCAGATGGCGATCGGGGTCTATCAGGTTGCAGAAGAATTGGGGATACGGATCCCGGAAGACCTGTCCGTGATCGGTTTCGACAACATTACCGAATCCAAATATATCGGGCTGACCACCGTCGACCAGTTCATTTCAGAGATGGGCTATGTGGCGACTCAAATGCTGATCAGGCTGATCAAGGGCATCCCGCTCGAAGATCAAACCTATCGGATGCAGACCCGCCTCGTCATCCGCAGCTCCTGCCGCCCGATCAGCGAGGTGAAATGATCCACATATGGTCTGTATGCATACTCCAAGCCTGTCATTCTGAGCGACTGAAAGGAGCGAAGAATCTCGGATTGTTGCCGCAGATTGTGTTTGAAAATGAGATTCTCACCTGCACTTGCGTGCGGTGCAGGTGTGTCCTGCGGGGGAATGACATAGACTGGTGATTTTGCAGACACTCGCTAGGCAATGACTTTTTGGAAATTGGAAGAATTGGAAAGGAGGTGAGAGCGCAAGTTGAACGAGAGTAAATTGCAGGTCTTCTCTTCGACCTTGGACA
>DATFET010000365.1:0-11220 GCA_035250835.1 Anaerolineales bacterium | reverse complement strand
CAGTATGGTCTGGTGGATCGTTTGTCTATGTGCCGAAAGGTGTAAAGGTTGATCTGCCTTTGCAGGCATACTTCCGTTTGAACACTGCTAATCTTGGGCAATTCGAACGCACACTGATCATTGTCGACGAGGGTGCCTCGGTGCATTATGTCGAAGGATGTACTGCACCTCAATACACCACTGACTCGTTCCATAGCGGTGTGATTGAAATTGTGGTGAAGAAGGGCGCGCGTTCGCGCTACTCGACGATTCAGAACTGGTCGACCAACGTCTACAATCTCGTTACGCAACGCGCGAAGGTCTTTGAGAATGCATCGCACGAATGGGTGGATGCGAACATCGGCTCGAAGGTTACGATGAAATATCCATCATGCTATCTCATGGAGCCAGGCGCACGCGGCGAAATGCTTTCGATGGCGTTTGCAGGTCCAGGACAAACCCAGGACGCGGGTGGCAAGATGTATCACTTCGCGCCGAACACGTCGAGCAAGGTCACGTCTAAGTCCATTAGTAAAGCTGGCGGACGCGCGTCGTTCCGCGGGTTGCTCAAAGTCTATAAAGGTGCCAAAGGCGTAAAGTCTAATACCGTTTGCGATGCGTTGCTGCTCGATCCGCAGTCCCGCTCGGATACGTATCCATATATCGAGATCGATGAAGACGATGTGACCATCGGTCACGAGGCCTCCGTGAGCAAGGTGGGTGAGGAACAGCTCTTCTACCTGATGTCGCGCGGGCTCAGTGAAGAGGAAGCTACCACGATGGTCGTCTCCGGTTTTATCGAACCGCTCGTCAAGGAACTGCCGATGGAATATGCCGTCGAAATGAATCGCCTGATCGCACTGCAAATGGAAGGAAGCATCGGTTAACATGCAGGAAAAACCCAAAGTTGTTGTTTCAAAGACTCGCAGGGCAGCGGCTGCCGCACGGGAATTTCCTTTCACAGATGCAGATATCCGCGCTTCGGGCGACGGCCTCGCGTCGTACCGGACCCTGGCCTGGGAGGCGTTCAAACGGCATCCTCTCCCCGATACGACTCAGGAAGCCTGGCGCCGTACGGATATCCATAACCTGCCCACAGACAAGTTCAACCTAATGCTGGAGAACGCGGACAATCTTCCTGCCGTCCGTGAAGATTTGCTTAAGCCTCTGGTCGCTGATCAGCACGGCGGACGAATCATCCTCACTCCTGGCGGAGTCAGGATCGATCTTGATCCGAAACTCGCACAAAAAGGTGTCGTCTTCACAGACCTGAAAACTGCCGAGCAGAAATATCCTGAACTGCTTGCCGGGATGATCGGCAGGACTGTGAATGTAGAGGAAGGAAAGTTTTCCGCACTTGCTGGAGCGTTCGCGCAAAATGGCGTGGTGCTTTATGTACCGAAAGGCGTTATTGTCGAAGAACCGCTTCACTCTGTGTTGTGGGGACCAGGTGCAAACCTTGCCCACGTTTCGCATATCCTTGCCCTTGTGGACGAAGGCGCTTCGGTGACCTTTGTACATGAGTCGGCTTCACCCGATGATATGTCCTCAAATTCGATGCACGCGGGAATCGTCGAGATCCAGGTTATGCAGGAAGCCTCGATGAGGTTTGTCGAGCTGCAATCGTGGGGACGTCACGTCTGGAATTTCTCGCATGAGCGCGCCCGCGTCGAACGCGGTGGCAATTTGGACTGGATCTTCGGCGCGATCGGTTCACGCCTGACAAAGAATTTCTCTGAGCTCGACCTTGCCGGTGAAGGCGCGCAGGGTCGTATGTCTGGTTTCTATTTTACAGATGGATCTCAGCATCTGGACCACGATACGCAGCAAAACCATCTCGCGCCGCACACGACGAGTGACCTTCTATTCAAAGGCGCATTGAAAGGCAAGAGTCGCTCGGTCTGGCAGGGGATGATCTATGTCGCGCCCGCTGCGCAAAAGACAGATGGATACCAGGCGAATCGAAACTTGGTATTGAGCGATGGCGCTCGCGCCGATTCGATCCCGGGATTAGAAATCCTGGCAGACGATGTGCGCTGTACTCACGGCGCGACCGTCGGCAAGCTCGAGCAGGAGCCGCTCTTCTACCTGAAATCGCGCGGCATCCCGCAGGCGGAAGCAGAGAAGATCGTTGTGGAGGGCTTCTTCGACCCCATCTTCCAGCGTATCCCGTTCGAAGGTGTTAGAGAACGATTTCAGCAATATATTGCTGATAAGATGGCATAGCCATAAAGTATGCCAAAAATTTGAGAAAGAAGTGAGAACATACATGCCTGCAAAAGCGAGAACAAAAACGAAAACGGTGGTGGAAGCAAAGGCACGGACCAAGTCGGGAGCCAGCACAAACGCGAACAACAGCGACAAGATTCGGGTGGTCAACAAGATTTCGCCGCCCCACATCCCGTCGAACGGCGATGACCGTCGGCCGCGAGGGCTGCGACTGCCTCAGTACGCGTATATGAAGGCTCCGGGGATTGCTCACGATTTTCAGGTAGGCGATACTGTGGAAGTGTATTGCGATCACGAGAAGAACAAGGAGCGGGTGCGCGGCTGGATCCGCGGCATCGTGGTCCAGGTAGATAACAAAATGGTCGCCGTGCAGTTCCGCTCCAACGTCTTCCTGACTGACGGCTGGATGGTCCCCGACCGAATCCTCTGGTATCCGCTCGCCTCAGATAATATCCGCCCAGTCTTGAAAAAATCTGGCAAACGGGAAAAAGCAATCCCTGATTATTAAAAGATACATCTACAAGCAGACAGATATACAGGGTAACGACCTGTGTATCTGCCTGTTTACTTACCCTTTTCATGCTCAACGTATACGAGATCCGCAAAGATTTTCCGATCCTCCAGCGGGAGACATCTGCAGGTGTTCCGCTGGTGTACCTTGATTCCACGGCGACCTCACAAAAACCGCTTGCCGTCCTCGACGCGATGGATCGTTATTACAGACTCTCGAACGCTAACATCCATCGCGGTGTTCACACCCTGGCTGAGGAAGCGACCCAGTTGTACGAACAGGCGCGGGTAAAGATCTCGAAGTTCATCAACGCTGCCTCCGCGCACCAGGTTATTTACACACGTAATACCACTGAGTCGATCAATCTGGTTGCATATTCATGGGCGCGGTCGAATCTAAAATCAGGCGACCTCATTATTTTGACGGAGATGGAGCACCACTCAAACCTGGTTCCGTGGCAGATGCTCCAGGTCGAGCGCGGTATCGAACTGGACTTCATCTCGGTCACTGAGAATGGGCTGCTCGATCTGAATGTGTACCGCTCGCTTCTCTCGCGAAGCCCGAAGCTGGTCTCGTTTACACACATGTCCAACGTCCTGGGCACAATCAACCCCGCCCAGGAGATCATCCGTCTGGCGCATGAGGCCGGGGCAGTAACCCTCGTGGATGGGGCGCAGGCTGTACCGCATTTCAAAGTTGACGTGCAAGCTCTCGACGCGGATTTCTATGCTTTTTCTGCACATAAGATGTGCGGCCCAACGGGGATCGGTGTACTGTACGGGAAACTGGAACTTCTGGAGTCCATGCCTCCATTTTTGGGCGGTGGTGACATGATCAAAGAAGTCAAACTACGCTCCTACCGACCAAATACCTTGCCTCATAAATTCGAAGCAGGCACTCCAGCCATCGCGGAGGCGGTTGGCTTTGGCGCGGCCGTGGAGTATCTTTCAATGGTCGGTATGGATGCGATTGCTGAGCACGAACATCAGATCACGGAGTACGCCCTCGAACGGCTGGAGGAAGTTCCAGGGGTCAGGCTGTTCGGTCCAGAAGCGGAATCCAAAGGCGGCGTGGCCGCGTTCACGCTGGAAGGCGTTCATCCCCACGACGTGGCGCAGATCCTGGACCGGGACGGGATCGCCGTTCGGGCCGGCCATCACTGCGCGCAGCCGCTCCACGAAAAGTTTGGACTCCCCGCCACCAGCCGCGCTTCGTTCTATTTGTACAACACAAAGGAAGAAGTTGACATGCTGGTGAATGGGATATATAAAGTGAAGGAACTGTTTGGATAACAGATGTCATTGCGAGGCGGCGTTTGCCTGCCGAAGCAATCTCCTCTTTGGAGGTTACATAAGATTGCTTCGGGATCTCGATGTTCTGCGTCTCGACCCTCGCAATGACAGGAGTGAATATGGACGACCTCTATCGCGAAGTAATTATCGAACACTACAAAAACCCCAGCTATCGTGGTCATCTTGATCCGCACGATATCCAGTTCGAGGATAACAATCCACTGTGTGGGGACCATATTGAGATCACGCTTCGCACGAACGAGCATGGCAATGTCGCGGATGCGCGTTTTGACGGGCATGGCTGTGCGATATCCCAGGCATCGGCCGACCTGCTGATGGAATCGATTATTGGTAAGTCAGTCGAAGATGTGAAGCAGCTCAACAAACAGGATGTCCTGGATATGCTCGGCATCGACCTGGGACCTGTCAGATTGAAATGTGCCTTGCTATCATTGAAGGTCTTGAAGGCCGGTGTCTATGGGTTGGGCGAGGCAAGTGATAGTTTGGTGGAGTAAAAGACGATGATCCATAGACGATAGACCATTCCTGAACATGGTCTATCGTCTATGCTCAGAAACAACCATGTTCAACTACACAACCTTTGACTCATCGAAAGCTGAATTTCTTGAGATTGCTCCCGCCTCTGAGCTTCCCAACGGCGAGCGATTATTTGTCGAGGTGGAAGGAAAATCACTGGTCATCTTCAACATCGCAGACCAGTTCTTTGCAATTGGCGATATTTGTACGCACGATGACGGTCCAGTGGGGGAAGGCGATCTTGAAGGCCATAACATTGTCTGCCCGCGGCATGGCGGCGAATTTGATGTGAGAACGGGGCAGGCAGTCCAGTTGCCCGCTGTGGTGGATATTCCTGCTTATCCGGTCAAGGTTGTTGATGGAATGATCCAGATAGGTCTGCCGAAAGAGTAAATGCTGCCGTCCAGGGAAATGGGGAGATGTGACATCTTCCCATTTTTTGTTTACCAGTCCCCCGCATACTCAAGATTGTGTGGCTTCGTGATGTTTTCGATTTTCGCCCGCCTGAGTTCAACCAACTGACGGATATGCAGGTTGTCATGCGCAACCCAGCAGGCAAACATTTCTCCTGCAGATGTCGAGCCGTACTGGGAAGTATAAGTTGTATCCCATGCGGCATCTGCCAGACCTTTGAGCCACTGCAGAGATTTACGCCTTTCGGCGAAGAACTTGTCCTGCATCAACTGAAAGTCCTGCTCGTTGTATTTCCGTTCTGTAACCCAGCCTTGCGGGTCGATCTGGTGCCACTCTTCGCTTTGGCGGTGGAGGATAAAATCCAGATGATCGCGAAAATCTTCGCGCTCTTCATCATACAAGTGGCAAGTCACCTCTAAAATTGACCACGATTCGAGTGTTGGCTTGAATTGCGACTCCTCCTGGGAGATCCCTAATAGCAAGGTATTAATGATGTCCGTACTGTTGCGCAATTCCTGGTAAAGTGTCTCGAATTCCATCTTGCCTCTTACTTACCCGGCAGAAAATTTGCCGACGATCCTCAGGATATCAAACCCTTCAGCAAACGGACATTCCCCGATCGCGCCGTGCCTCAGCATGATGGAGCGTGTCAGCTCGCTGTTGAAATAATAACGATCACGGTAGGTTTCATATTTCGATAAGGCCTCGATTTTTTTGTTTACATCCTCTTCCGTTACCTCAACGATAAAATGTGGAAAAAAACCATAGGATGAGCGAACAACATCGAATCCCAGCACAGTGATGCCGCGAAAAGCACGCAGTGCCTCATCCGTCATAGTGAGATGATCCTGATGGACATCATGTTTCGAGTGAACAAAGATCAAGTCAGGATTGAAGTCCCTGCGCAGTTTGAGGAAATACTCGAGGATGTCCTGGCGTGATTCGTGGAAAATGCGCGTGGTGAATGGTCCCAGGATGATTTTCTCCTCTGGAACACCCAGCACTGCCATTGCATCAAAATGTTCCTGCTTCACATTTTGCAGGTCTTGATTCTTTTGATTGTCGGAAAGGGTCACGCACAAAACATTCGTCTGTTTGATGATGTGATGGATCAATGCACCGCAGCCTAATTCGATATCGTCGGGATGCGCGCCGAGGAATAGAACATTTTTGCCGAAGAAATTCATATTGCTATTTATCCAAAACTGCGTAGGCTCTTACAGGAAACGTCCCAAAGGCCCTCACTTTGACCGGCGCGGCATGCAAGCGGAATCCGCTGTCAGGCAGATTCTCCAGTCCGCACATGTGCTCGCAGATCGGGATGCGGCTGCCAAGCAGGATCGTGTGGGCAGGGCGCGTGCCGTCAGAGGTATCATCGATGTTGTAGGTGTCGATTCCGACAAAGGCAGAGGCTGCTTCCGCCAAATACTGCGCAGCCTCCCTGGTGAGAAATGGATGCCCTTCGAAATACTGCTCCGTGCCCCAGTGATGTGACCAGCCGGTATGGATCAACACCGCCTTGCCTGCAACATCCACACCCTCGAAAGCCCGGGCGGGGAGGAAGCGTCCGTATGTCTGAACACGGACAACGAGTCCTTCCAAATCGGCCAGAGATTCCAGGGGTAACTCAGATAGATCGATTCCATCTGCAAAGCGGTGAAAGGGACTGTCCACGTAGGTGCCAGTGTTGGCAACCATTTCGATCTTGCCGATGTTGAATTCAGTTCCATCGGCGTAATGCTTTCGCGAATCTTCCCTCGAAAGAAAATCGCAGATGATTGGCGCAGGAAGTCCCTTGTAGGTGATCATCCCGTGTTCGACTTCGTGGCTGAGGTCGACGAGTTTGTGAGCCATTGAGCTATCTCCAATCTCTGATCTGGTATTCACTGAATTCAAGGAGATTGCTTCCCGAAGGTCGCAGTGACATGCCTTACTTGGTTGCCAGAATTCCACCAACCACCTTGGTCATGAGCAGTTTGCCATCGCGCTCAAACCAGCGTGTAGCCACATCGGTGATCCTGCCGATCAATGCATCATATTCATTCTTGCCGTTGAACATGGACGTCCAAAGCTTGCGGTCTTCGCTCAACGAGGCGCGGACGTATTCGATGAATGGCGCAACTTCGGGAAAGGTCAGGTGGTTTTCGAACTTGTGTAATTCTGTCTTTGCAAAGATCCGGTTGATCGTGTTGAAAATATCGCCTTTGAAGCGGGAGGAGCCGGGCATCGGGGGGATGGTCGCATGGGTTGCTTCCCTGATGATCTCGTAGAACATCTGCTTGTTCTCAGGCAGCGGACCCGAGACGAAGAGTCGTCCGCCGGGCTGGAGGACGCGGTGCGCCTCACCAAACGTAAAGTCCAGATCGGAAGCGTAATAGATGGCAAAGGCGCTTGTCACAAGATCGAAGGTATGATCTGCAAAATCAAATGGCTTGTTGAAATCCAAAAAGATAAAATCAATATTCGAGCCGCGTTCCTTGTTCCTGGCGCGCGCCTTATCCAGCAGCTCCTCGGAGAAATCGCCGCCCGTAATTTTTGCCCTGCCTTTAGTATAATCGTCGAACAGGAAAGACAACTTGCCCGCGCCGCAGCCCACGTCGAGGATGTTCATGCCGGCCTGGGGTTGGAGCAGATCGTTTGTCCATTGATCGATGTTGGCTGAGCCGTACTTTTCGTGGATGTCAATGCGGGTAAGCAAATCCTTGGATGTTTCCTGATAATTGATTTCCATGTGTCTCTCCTTGAAATAAATTAGAAAAATTATACCAAAAACAAAACTAAAATTCAACGACTGAATTTTGAAAACGGTCATAAGTGAAAGCGTCATGACCGGGGAGCATCGAATGAGCAGGATCAAAACAGTAAAAGGGACGCGCGAGTTTTACCCCGAAGAGATGGCTCTTCGCAATTATCTTTATGAAAAAGTGCGCGCCGCATCGCAGTCCTTTGGGTACCAGGAATATGATGGCCCGTTCATCGAGACCATCGATCTGTACGCGGCAAAGTCGGGTGAGGAGCTTGTCAAAAAGCAATCGTTCACCTTCCAGGACCGGGGCGGGGAGTTCGTCACGCTTCGACCGGAACTGACGCCTTCCCTGGCTCGTATGATCGCGGCCAGGCAGAGCGAGCTGACCTATCCTGTCCGCTGGTGGTCGTTTGGCCCGTTCTGGAGATATGAGCAGCCGCAAAAGGGACGGACGCGCGAGTTCTTTCAGTGGAATATTGACATCCTCGGCGCTGCCTCTCCTGAAGCGGATGCGGAACTGATCGCGGTAGCCGCTTCTTTCCTCCGCTTGGTCGGACTCAGCCCACAGCGCGCCGCCATCTATGTGAATAACCGCCGCCTGATGGAATCTGAGTTCGACGCGCTGGGAATCCTCCCTGAGAAACGACTGGATGTCTCGAACCTGATCGACCGCCGCTCGAAAATGGAATCAACTAAATGGGATGAGTATGCCCTCGAAGTTGGATTAAGCGAAGGTCAGCGGGAGGGATTGAAGAAGGTCCTGGGAAGTTACGAGCTTTGGCAGAAGAGCGAAGAGCTGACCCGTCTCTTTGCCGCGCTTGAGGTTCTGGGTGTCAGTGAGTATGTCAGGTTTGATCCGAATATCATGCGTGGCCTCCTGTATTATACAGGTACGGTTTTCGAAGCTTTCGAGACAGGCGGCTCACTCAAGCGCGCCATCCTTGGCGGCGGTCGCTACGACAATCTGCTCGCCGACGTAGGCGGAACTCCGCTTTCGGGCATGGGCTTTGCAATGGGCGACGTGGTCATCGGGATCGTCCTGCAGGAGAATGGTCTCCTCCCGGAGTTTCCTCTTACGCCTGCGCCTGTGCTGGTCACTGTGTTCGATGAGTCGCTGTTACTCAAGTCTTATGCGCTGGCGGCTGAGCTGCGGAATGCCGGTTTGAATGTTATGGTCTATCCTGAAGTCGCAAAGCTGCAAAAACAATTCAAATTTGCCGACAAGATGAAGATGAAGGCTGCGCTCGTGTTAGGCCCCGATGAGGACGTGAAAGGGCAGGTGGTTGTGAAAAACCTGGCGAGCGGAGAACAGGCGGCGGTGACGCGTGAGTCGCTGGTGGAGATGGTCCGCAAAGTGGTAGAGTAAGCGATGACACTTTCCATACAACCGGTAACGAAGGATAATTGGCGCGCGCTAGTCAGCCTTAAGGTGCGGGAAGATCAGACCCATTTCGTTGCCTCGAATGTGTATTCGATTGCCGAAGCGCAGTTTGGACAGGATGAAGCGGATGGCAGCCACTGGAAAATGTATCCGTTTGGAATCTACGAAGACGAAACGCCTGTCGGTTTTTTGATGTATGGGCAAAACGATCAATACGCGGATTACCAGACGTTCATCATCCGTCTGATGGTGGATGAGAATCACCAGGGCAAGGGATATGGCAAATTCGGCATCGAGAGCTTGCTGGAAAGTTTCCGCCGGGATGAGCGCATACAAAATGTTGGCATCAGTTATGAGCCCGAAAATGAAGGTGCGAGAAGGTTATACGCGAGCCTGGACTTTGTAGAAACCGGCAAAATGCTGGAAGGGGAAATCGAGGCAGTCTGCAAGTTAAGGTAGCGCAAACATGTGGTAAAATTTTGCCCGCATACGGAGCTTATGGTGTAATGGCAGCACAACACACTGTGGATGTGTTAGTATGGGTTCGAAACCCATTAGGCTCCCTAACCGACCTCATTCAAGGGTCGGTTTTTTTTGTTCATTTGTTTTCCTGTTCGACGCGCGCTTCGCTACTCTCTTTTGCAGAGTTTCAAGCTTTATCAAATAGTTGTGGCTGGTCACGACTCGGTAACCATCTTCGAATTCGACCAGGCATGAGTTCATCCTGCCGCGGACGATCACCTTGCAGAGAGTCATATATCTTTCAGGCAGGCGTGTCTTCACTCGCCAAACGTATTTTGTCATAGTCGCATGGTGCATACCATGATCCAGGAGAAAAATCAAACGGCCTCAGAAGGAAAATTGACTTATGGGTCTCTTGAGTTTCGTTGTACAATTGATACATGCCCCAAACCATTAACATCCTATTCCTCGCCGCCGAGGCGGAACCTTATGTAAAAGTCGGCGGACTGGGCGACGTGGCAGGTACTCTGCCGCGCGCTCTGCGTGCACTCTCGAACGATGACATCAAACTGGATGTCCGCCTGGTCCTGCCGTATCACACAGTCATACGGTCTGACTCACTTAGGCCGCTGGTGATCTATTCGATCCCGCGCGGGGGTGACGAGGTCCAGGTGGAGGCGTTCGAGAGTAACCTGGATGGCATGCCCGTTTATTTTCTGAACGGAGATCCCATCCAGGCCAGCGGTTCCGTTTATTCGTCCAACAACAAGCTCGACGGCGAGAAATATACATTCTTCTCCCTGGCTGCCCTTGAGCTGCCGCGTCAGCTCAACTGGAATGCAGACATCATCCATGCCAACGACTGGCACACTGCTCTGGCTGCTTACGGCAACCTGGTCAAGCGCTGGGACGAGAAAACGCGCCGCGTCTCATCCATAGTCACGATCCATAACCTGCCGTTCATGGGACCGGATGTCAGCGCGAACCTTGAGGAATATGGCCTGCCTCTGGCGAGTACTGACCTTCCCACCTGGGCGCGTGTCATGCCAATGCCGCTGGGGTTGTGGGCCTCGGACGCCATCGTAGCCGTATCGCCTTCCTATGCCGATGAAATTCTGCACGAGGAATTCGGCTGTGGATTACAGGAGTTTCTTCGCAATCGGACCGATTCCCTGCATGGGATTCTGAATGGCCTGGACATCGCCTCGTTCGACCCGCAAACGGATCCCACGCTGGCGGCCAACTATGCAGCTGAGAGTCTTTCCGTCCGTCCGCGTAACAAAGCCGCCTTGCAGGAACGTGTTGGGTTGACGGTCCAGCCCGATGTCCCTGTGCTTGGAATGGTGACGCGCATGGACGTCCAGAAGGGTGTGGATATTGCCCTCAAAGGTCTGAAAATGCTGGGCAGGCAGAGTTGGCAGCTCGTCCTGCTTGGAGCGGGCGATCCCAGGCTTGAAGCCATGGCGAAGAAGCTCCAGGAGGAAATGCCCGAGCGGCTGCGCGTGGAAACACGCTACGATGCAAAGCTTGCCCGTCAGATCTATGGCGGCGCGGATGTGTTCCTCATGCCCTCGCGTTATGAGCCCTGCGGGATCTCACAGATGATTTCCATGCGTTACGGCTGCCTGCCGCTGGTGCGCGCTGTTGGCGGGTTGCATGATACAGTGAC
>DATFET010000335.1:0-10670 GCA_035250835.1 Anaerolineales bacterium | reverse complement strand
CGAGTCAAAACTCACCCGGCGCGGGCTGCAGGCAGACCAGGCCTTCTGAGCGCCACATTTCCACCACCCGGCTGCGGTCTTCGACGACGAATAATATTTTGCTCTTGTCCAAGGTTTGAAGGATTTCCCGCTTTACCACTGCATCGGAACGGTAGTCTTCATCTTTGCGGAGCAGCAGATCATGATATTTGACAGCGTGTTCCTCCAGCCATTCCACGGTTTCGGGGCGGTTTTTCTCATTTCGACCCGAACACAAAACAATGCGAATTCCGGCTGCATATAATATATTGCACAGCCGTACCATCGAATGGACGGCTTTATCCTGCGCCATCCCCGCATTGAATGCCTTCCAATTTTTCGGCTTTTTTCTAACGTGATGGACGCGTTCAGAAATGTCTGCGAGTGTGCCGTCGATATCGAAGATGACCAGCTCCTCAGTCACAAGCGACTCCTGATTCGAGTATCGTTACAAAGTTAAACGACACTCTTTGCCACATGTTCTCCATATCCCAGCAGCGCCTTGACCATTTCCTGCGAGCGGCCCTCGGCATACACCCGCAGAACGGGCTCCGTCCCCGACGGGCGGATGAGCAGCCATGAATCATCTGCCATCACATATTTGATTCCATCCCGCTGGCTGACCTCGGATACCTTTTCGCTCCCAATCTCCGCTGGTGCCTGCTTCGTTAAAAATTCCGTCATCTCTGCCTTGGCGACCGGGCGGCTCAGGCGCAAATCGGTCCGTTCATAGAAGGCAGGACCTACATGCTTGAGCAGATCCTCGACCAGGTGATGAAGGGTTTTACCGGATGAAGCAATCAGTTCCACGAGCAGCAATCCCATGGCGGGACCGTCCCCTTCGGGGATATGTCCCTTGAAGGAAATGCCGCCCGACTCCTCTCCGCCGATCAATATATCCTCACTCATCATGTAGTCGGCGATGTGATTGAACCCGACCGGGGTCTCATACAGATGCAAGCCATAGCGTTTTGCCAGCCGATCGATCATGCGCGTCGTGGACACCGTCCGTACGACCGCGCCGTTCCAGCCGCGTTTTTCGACGAGATATTTCAAGGACAGCGCCATGATCTTGTGCGGATCGACGAACGCGCCGCGTTCGTCCATCGCGCCGATGCGGTCCGCGTCGCCATCGGTCACGACACCGAAATTGCCCATCCCCGAGCTGACAGCGGAGGCCAGCGCGTTGAGATACTTCGCAATGGGCTCCGGATGCACACTTCCAAACCCGGGATTCATTTCGCCGCGGATCTCGGCGATCTCACATCCCGTCCCCTGCAGGAACGATTTGATCACACCGCGGCCTGACCCATACATGGCATCCACGACGAAGCGCTGGGGGTTGTCCGCGATGATCTCAGTGTTGATCAACGTGCGCAGATGATCGAAATAAGAGGGCAGGGGGTTGAACTTCTGGATCAGGTTTGCCTCGCGCGCTTTTCTGAAATCCATCAGGTTGGGACCGCGCGCCTGCTGCTCGTTGTCGGTGATATAGATTTCCACGCGCCGGCATTGCTCCGGCAGGGCAGAGCCGCCAAACGCGCCCTTGAGTTTGACTCCGTTGTAGCGCGGCGCGTTGTGAGAAGCCGTAATCATGACACCTGCGATCGCGCACTGGTGCTTGACTGCATAAGAGATAGCTGGGGTTGGCGCGTCGGAGTTGGCGAGCAGGACTGTGAAGCCGTTCCCCGCCAGGACGCGCGCTACTTCCCCCGCATAACGGTCTGAGAGAAAACGCGTATCGAAGCCGACCACGATCTTTTTGGGGTCGGGAGCCTGTCCACCGTTCCCGGATTTATCCCAATGGTCGGAGCCAACTGCATCAGCAATAGCCTGGGCGACGATGCGTAAATTGTCGAAGGTGAACGTGTCTGAGATGACGGCTCTCCAGCCGTCTGTTCCAAAATGAATGGGCATACTGTTTCCTTTGTGGGGTCGAGTTTATGGAGTCTGTGTGACTGATGTGGGTGAAGGCTGCCAGTCTGCAACCGGTGTTGCAGTCTGCAGCACCGACTGGATCATCCAGCCCTCCACGCGCCGGTCGTTGACCTGTGCAAAGACATGTACCCAAATCACGTTGTTAACTTCCTGCAGGTCGTCTGGGACAATCGTCACGGTTGCCCCATTACCGATGGTGGCAAGGACGAGGCCGCCCGGTTCTTCCCGTATGAACGCGCCGCCTCCCTCGGAGGCGCGGATCAGCGCGACGATCGGAGTCGGTTCGGCGGTTACAGTGGCTGTGGATGTTTCAGTGGGAGGCTGTGTTGGACGCGGTGTGAGGGTCACATTCTGCGTTCGGGAGGGGATGGATGTGCCCGCGCTGATGACCGAGGTCGCGTCCTCTGTCGGCGAGGGTGTGATCGTGGAATCCGCTACCGGGGAGGAGTCGGACGCTACAACGGTAACCGGGATCGGCGTCGCGAGACCGGCTGTTTCCATCGCCCACCTTCCAAAGCCAGTCAGGGAGATTACCACTGCTGCCAGGATGATCAGGATGAGTCCAGTAAATATGATCCCTCCAAGGGATGTTGGATAAAAACGCAGGAAGAACAAAGATATGATGCAGAAGAAAGTCGCCCAGGCGAAATGGACGAGGAAGACGTAGATTGCCTGAGGCCAGATTTCTTCCAGCCCGATGCCGCTTCCCAATCCAAAGCCCGCCGCACATAACGGAAGGAAGAGGCCATAAGCCAGCAGGGCGCTTGGCAGGTAGGGGCGCGCCTCCGAGCGGACGAAGGAGATTGTCAATATGATCGCGCCGACGGTGATCACAAAAATGTCGGGCCACCACAAACGGCTGTGCATGAAGGCTTCATTGAAAACCCGTGGAGGGGCGATGCGTGAAGCGAAGCCTGCCAGCCATCCGCTCAGGAAGATGATGAGGAAGCTGATGATCATCGCCGTCACGGTTTGCAGGAAGAAGCGCGCTGAGCCTGCAATGGTAGCGAGCGAAATCCCGATCCAGGGAGTCATCAACGGCGCGACCAGGATTCCAAAAAAGAGCAGTGCCTGTGAATCGAGGAAATAACCTACTCCCAGAATTACGCCGCTGACCATCGAGAATACAAACAGATCATAGGTCGGATAGGCGCGGCGGGCAAGGTGTGTAAAGAGCGCGGCGCGTCCTGCTTCATCGGTGGGGAAGTAGGCGCGGCGTTGTGCGCGGCGCCTGCGGGCACGCGCAGAGACGAATTCCTGTGAAGGTTCAGGATTGGGCTGTGGAGTCGATTCGGGATCATCCATGGATGTGTCCTGTTATTATACAGGCAACTATACAAGGAACGAAAGAATAGTTGATAAGTTTATAGAGTCCTGAGCCGGCAGAACACTTCATCTGCTCCCGCTTCTTGCTGGACCTGGACTTCTCCCCGTCATGGCCGCGGCTCCGACCCCGATCCCTTGAATTGACATACTTTTCCATTCAGGTATAATACGGCTCGCAGTGGCACTATTTCACAAAATAAGCAATTATTTCGTGAGAATGTACGCCAGTTAGATTGGAATAGGCCGACTAGCTCAATGGCAGAGTGAATTGGGTCCGTAGCTCAATGGCAGAGCAAGCGCCTCTTAAGCGTTAGGTTCTCGGTTCGACCCCGAGCGGACTCACTTAAAATGACCTAGCTTAAAGCTAGGTCATTAGATTTTAAAGCCTTGAGTCGCTTCAATAAAGCAGATCAAAAGTATTCCAATAAGATTATATGAAGAGATGTAATTCCTGCGGTATACCCAAAGAAGCGGAAGACTTTAACTGGCGGTACAAGTCGCTTGGTATCCGTCATCCTGCCTGTAAAGAGTGTCAAAAAGGTTTTCGAAAAAAGTGATATGAAGGTGAAGCCAAAGGAAGGCACTTACAAAATGTAAAGGAAAGTAAATATCTATCAAAATAAGCATCGAGACTTCTTTTCCGGAATTATTGGTCTCAGGATTCAAGTCCTGAGCGGGTTATAATGGATGCATGATATGAAAGAGTCACTGTTGAGGTAGACTCTTTCATTTTTATACTACCCATAGTGATGTGTGAATTAAACTGTTTTCGTATAAGCAAATTTTATGATCGACTGTTGCACTATTCCATGTCTTGAATAAGCAGCAAATATACAGGAATTTTAGCTCGAATGATGAGGACACATGACGGTATCCTGGTATGTAATCCGTAGCAAACCGAACAAGGAGGAATTTCTGGCCGGGCAATTGACAGCCTACGGCATAAAAGTTCTTTATCCTCGGATCCGTGTAAAAGCGGTCAATCCGCGAGCGCGCAAAGTCAGGCCTTATTTTCCAAGTTATCTTTTCGTGAATGTGGACCTGGACGTGGTCAGCGCTTCGACGCTGCATTGGATGCCGGGAGCCGTGAACCTGGTCAGCTTCGATGGGGAGCCTGCTCCCGTCCCGGAACTGTTGATTTCTGCCATCGAGCGCCAGGTTGAGCACATCAATACGACTCAGGAAAACCTGCTCAAAGGCCTTAAGCCCGGTGATCCGGTTGTCATCTATGACGGCCCATTTGCCGGCTATGAGGCGATCTTCGACGGGCGAATCTCCGGCCGCGAGCGTGTACGCGTACTGTTGACTTTCCTGCAAAAACGCCATCTCCCTGTAGAACTGCGTGATAATCAAATTGGGCCTGCGAAGCGTTCATAAGCGCTTCTGAAATCCCAAAGTGCTGCGTAATTGACTTAACTTGTACTTGGAATTTCCACCTTCAAACCCATGTAAAAAGAAAACTTATTAATGAGACACCCGGTAGGAGGCAAAATTATTCGTACCAATCACACCATAATATAAAATCCTGCCCGAGTAACCTTTTCTAAATTCGTGCGTCATGGGGTTATAGAATTTAGTCAGATAGACATTCCCTTCTCTCAAAATTTTATTGTTGGCTTTATTTATGCAGGCAGATTTTGGCTGTTAAGAGGAGTTATTGATGATTACAATGAGAACCAATGCTGAGCCAATCAATATTGTCTCCTTGGGGAAAAAAATCGGTAAAGTAAATGCTGTCCTCCCGAGCCATATGCAATGGCGTGTCTATAGACTCGCCTTGGTTGTTTCAGATGTGATCATGATCGGCCTGGCTTTTCGCATGGCATATTTTTTTCGCTTCGAAAGGCCGTTTGCGTTTTTTGAACAAAATTCATTCATCGCGACCGAGCACTATAGGACATTGGTTTTCCTTTCATCCTTCCTGTGGATCCTGATCTACCTGATAAACGGTCTGTATAACAAACAAAATTTGCTTGGGGGAACGAGTGAGTATGAAAAGCTGTTTCGGTCCTCAACAATTGGTTTTCTATTAATTGTAATCGCGGGTTTTCTCGAACCTGATCTGATCATCGCTCGCGGCTGGCTGCTGATGGCCTGGGGATTTAGTTTTATATTTGCATTTTCCGGTCGGTTCATACTTCGACGTCTCGTCTATTTTTCGCGCCGGCATGGTTTTTTTCTCACCCCGGCTGTGATCGTCGGAGCGAACCAGGAAGGTCGCTGGCTGGCTGAGCAGCTTCTCAGTTGGCAGACTTCCGGCCTACATTTAGTGGGCTTTGTTGATAAAAAGGAACCGGCCGCAACGCCACTTTTCCATGACCTGGTATGCCTTGGTTCCGTAGATGAGCTGGGCGAAATTATTACACGTTACCATATCGGAGAAGTTATCCTGGCATCCAGTGCCATTTCAACGCGTGATTACCTACTGGATATTTTTAAGCGCTATGGGGTATCAGAAACTGTCAATGTTCGTATGTCCTCTGGTCTGTACGAAGTGATTACTACGGGCCTCACGGTTAATGAATTTGCCTATGTTCCCTTGGTCTATGTAAACAAGGTCCGTCTGACAGGATCCGACATTTTTGTGAAATTGGTTTTGGATTATTTGATAACCTTTACGTTGTTATTACTCATTTCGCCATTGCTTTTGGGAATTGCTCTACTCATACGATTAAGCTCACCAGGCCCGATCCTTCATAAACGACAGGTAATGGGGATTAATGGAAAGCAGTTTGAAGCCCTAAAGTTTAGATCAATGGTAGTGAATGGAGATGAAGTAATCGCCCGTCATCCGGAACTGAAGGAGGAGTTGGCAAGGAATCATAAGCTCAAGGACGACCCTCGTGTTACCAAAGTGGGCGCATTTCTGCGCAAGTATAGTCTGGATGAACTGCCCCAGCTTTTCAATGTCCTCAAGCGGGAGATGTCTCTGGTTGGTCCTCGGATGATATCTCCCGAAGAGATGGCTATGTATAAGCAGTTCGATATGAACCTGTTAACGGTTCATCCGGGCATCACAGGCTTATGGCAGGTGAGCGGGCGTTCCGATATTTCCTATAATGAAAGGGTCCGTCTTGACATGTATTACATTCGAAATTGGAGCATCTGGCTGGATCTTCAACTATTATTTCAGACCCTTCCCGCGGTTTTAAAAGGGCGCGGCGCATATTAATTTCTTCAAAGGAAATAATCATGACAAAAATTCTCGTAACCGGTGGAGCCGGATTTATCGGCTCACACGTTGTCGACCTGTTTTTATCCAAGGGTTATGAGGTGGTAATTGTGGATGATCTCTCCACGGGTCGTGCATCGAACTTAAACCCGGCAGCAAAATTTTATCAAGTCGATATTCGTGATCCGAAGTTACGGGACATTTTCGATATGGAACGACCAGACTTTATCAGCCATCATGCAGCTCAAATGGATGTCCGCCGCTCCGTTGCCCAGCCGTTATTCGACGCGGATGTGAATATTCTTGGCTCCATTAATATGATCGAATGCGCCAGAGAATTCAATATCAAGCATTTTGTATACATTTCAACGGGAGGGGCTGTCTATGGCGAACCGGAAAGACTCCCATGTGACGAGATGCATCCAATTAATCCCATTTGTCAGTATGGCGCCAGCAAACATACTGTGGAACACTATCTCTACATGTACCATGTCAATTATGGATTGAACTATACGGTCCTCCGCTATCCAAATGTTTTCGGCCCTCGCCAGGATCCGCACGGGGAGGCGGGAGTAGTGGCAATTTTTACAGGAAAGATGCTTCTTGACGAAGAGGTTACGATCAATGGAGATGGTGAGCAAACTCGTGATTTTGTCTACGTGGGAGATTGTGCCCGCGCCAATTATCTGGCTCTGACAGTCGATCATATGCCCGGCATTTATAATGTTGGCTGGGGACGCCCTACATCCATTAACGAGATCTTTACAAACCTGGCGAAAATAACAAACTATACTCAGCCGGTTCTGTACGGACCTGCAAAGGTAGGCGAGACCCGCCATATCTATTTGGATGCTTCGAAGGCAAACAAGGATTTAGGATGGTCGCCGACAATAAATCTGGAAGCTGGTCTGACGGAAACAGTCGAATACTTTAGAACTTCGGAGAAGGTGAATTGATCATCGTTCAGACACCGCTGCGAATCAGCTTCTTCGGCGGGGGGACCGATTTTCCCTCCTTCTTTATGGAGGAGGGGGGATGTGTTTTAAGTTCCGCTATAGACAAATATATCTTTGTTGTCGTCAAGGAACGGTTCGACAACAAACTGCGCGTAGGCTACACACAAACGGAGATGGTTGATAGCGTTGACGAGATTCAGCATGAACTGATTCGGGAGGCACTTCGTACAACCGGTATTCGCTCAGCGCTCGAGGTGACCACGATGGGCGATATCCCATCTGAAGGTTCCGGCCTCGGCTCATCCAGCACCGTGACGGTTGGCGCGCTGCATGCCTTGTATACGTATCTGGGAGAAATTGTTACTGCTGAAAGACTTGCACGCGAGGCATGTATGATAGAGATCGATAGACTCAAGAAACCTATCGGGATCCAGGATCAATACATTGCAGCCTATGGCGATCTGCGTTACTTCGATTTCCTGCCGGATGGTCAGGTAAAAGCTGAGAGAGTGCCCCTCGATACAGAAGCCCGGCGGGCGTTTAACGATAGGTTCCTGTTGTTCTTCACCGGTGTAAGCCGCCGGGCCGATCACATTTTGAAGGAACAAAAGGAAAATATTGGGAACCGTTTGAGTGTGCTTAGGGAAATCAAACAATTGGTTCATGAATCCCGGAAGGTCCTGGCAGGTGGTGATTTCGACGCCTTTGGTTTATTTATGCATGAGTCATGGAAATTGAAGAAGAGCCTGGCTGGCTCTATCACAAATAACGTGATCGATGAATTATATGAATCAGCTAGGCGCTGCGGTGCCATCGGTGGAAAAATAACCGGAGCAGGTGGCGGGGGATTTCTGTTGTTATACGTCCCGTACGAAAGGCAGTCTGCTGTCCGAAATGCCTTGTGTGGATTACGAGAATTGCCCTTCAGGCTGGAATCTGACGGGACCAAGGTGATTTTTAACTATAGAAGATGATCAGAAGCAGGAACATCGCGAGGAAGAACATGCAAGAAGTTACAACTTACATCACATTGCTTCAACAAACTATTGAACAATTGCCTAAGGAAACAATTGTTCAGGTTATCGATCTTCTGCATTCGGCGCGTATGTCTGGCAGGCAGATGTTCATCATGGGTAATGGCGGCTCAGCCTCCACAGCTACTCACTTCGTTTGTGATCTGGCGAAGAATACCCGCAAAGATGGATGGCCTCACTGTAAGGTAATTGGTCTTTCGGATAACATGGCAATTTTTTCTGCATATGCCAATGATGAAGGCTATGAAAACGTCTTTTCCCAGCAGCTTGCCAACCTGGTGATGCCGGACGATATTGTGATTGCCATCTCTGCCAGCGGTAATTCCGGAAATATTCTTAACGCGATTATGTATGCCAAGAGCCAAAATGCCCTCACGATTGGCTTTACTGGTTTTGATGGAGGACGTCTGGTATCCATCGTGGATATTAACCTTCATGTCAACAGCAATATCATTGAGCACATTGAGGATATTCATTTAATGCTGGAACACATGATTGTCAAATCGTTGAAGGAACGCGTGCAAACTGAAAATATGACTAAAATTCTCCTGGAAGACCTTCAAGCTCCCCAGTAGGGGATGACTCGATTATGGAATTTTTTTCATGATATCAATTATAGTTTTGGAGGCGTTGAACAGATCATCGGATATGAGGAACGGTTGGACATCTATGGGGCGAGATGAAACCAATTGGCTGGATCCGCGTCCTGTCCTGACCATGATCGTTCCCTGCAGACCCGCTGATTGACCCGCAAGTACGTCGCTCCAGGCATCTCCAACTATCCATGAGGAACGCAGATCCAGGGACAACTCCCGGGCAGCCTGAAGCAGTAAGCCGGGCAGTGGTTTTCGACAGGTGCAATGATCTTGAGGTGCATGATGACACATGTAAACAGCATCGATCCAGCCTCCGTTCTCTTTAAGAGTTTTAATCAGACAGTCATTGATCTCGCGAACGGTTTCCAGGGTCACCAACCCTCGGCCGACGGCGGATTGATTGGTAACAATGATGATTTTGATGCCATCCTTGTGGAGTAGAGAGAGAGCCTCGGTCACAAGCGGTAATATAGTCACATGTGACCAATCTCGGACATAATCCGAGCGGTTCTCGATCAAAACACCATCGCGGTCGAGAAATACGGCACGAAACATGTAGTTATTATAAGCCAGGTGTTTTGTAGTTCCGGCTTCACAGTCTACTCATTATTCCACCGGCATTCAGAGAGTATGGCGGAATGGCGGAGCACGACAGGTTCCAGCCAGGATCAGGAAGAAATGTTATCCAGTCTACGGCTCTATCTAGATCGTCAATCATCATCTGTTCCAAGATATTTTTACGAGCAAATTTTTTTGGTATGCTTAGGCTGGATCCCAACTATTTTTGGAATAGCTCTGCGCAGCGTTCTTTATCGTTTTATTCTCCACATGGATGGGACAGCCGCGATCGAGAATAATGTCCGTTTGAGGTTTGCCGATCACATCCGGCTGGGAAACGGGGTCTATTTGGATCAGGGTACATATCTTCATGCAACTCCTCAGGGGATCAATATCGGAGCCAGAACGATTATTATGCATGGGGCAGTATTGCATGTCTATAATTTCAGGGATATGCCGCAGTCGTTCATCAAAATCGGTTGTGACAGTCTCATTGGCGAATACTCCGTGATCCGTGGACAGGGCGGTGTACAAATTGGAGACCGTGTTTATACCTCGCCGTTTACGCAGATCATTGCGGTCAATCATGTTTTTGACGATCCTGATCGCCCGTTTGTTGACCAGGGCATAACTGCTCAGGGAATTATCATTGAAGATGATGTCTGGCTGGGAGCGGGTGCCGTTATCACAGATGGTGTCCGCGTAGGGAAAGGTGCAGTGGTTGCCGCCGGAGCGGTCGTAACGAAAGACGTCTCTCCTCACACAGTCGTTGGTGGTGTGCCAGCCAAACCGATCAAAACCATAGATGGCACCATGACGAACCCAAATCGAACAATTTTTTATACAACCAAGGAAGTAAATCAATGACGATCTTATCTGTTGTCATCCCCGCATATAACGAGGAGAATGGCATCGCTGAAATAGCAAATCGCGTTCTTCAGGTCAGGCCAGAACTGACAAAAGTTGGTATCGATGAGCTGGAACTTCTGGTAGTGGATGATGGTTCACGCGATCATACCGCCGAAGTGGTATCTGGCATTCAGGGAGTTACGCTTGTCTGCCACCCAAAGAA
>DATFET010000328.1:0-8017 GCA_035250835.1 Anaerolineales bacterium | reverse complement strand
AGCAAGACCCGCTTCAAAGGGAGCGGCGCAGGGTTGGGGCTTGCCCTCTCCAAGGGTATCGTCGAAGCGCATGGCGGTCACATCTGGGTGGAAAGCAACGGATACGACGAGGTGAACTTTCCCGGAAGCAAGTTCCATGTGCTGCTGCCGCTGGATGGTTCAAGCAGCAACGGGGAACGTGCAATGGGGAGCGAATTGAAACTTCAGGTGGGACAGGAAAGTTAGAAATTTTCCCGATCCTAAATACTTTTCCGATACACCCGATGGTTTTTGTACTCCACCCCATTTAAGTTCTTCAGGTCTGCGCGCATCTGACGAGCGCTCTCGGCAACCTGGGTCATCTCGACATGCTCGAACTGCTTGAATCCTAGAATTGTATTTCCCATTTCGTAATAGAGCAGGGCATTGCCGCCCTTCCCCTGAAACCCCGGCAGCACGCCCATGCCGTTTCCAGAGACCGTTTTTGTGCGTTTCATCTCCCGCAATATATCGATCAGTCCAAATGGGAAGAGGTGTCCCCTGGCTCGCTGCATGGCAGCTGAAACATCGGGGAAGGCAAACAGAAAGCCAACGATTTCCTCTCCGTGCATGATCAGTTTGATCAGGCGCGGGTTTGCAACCAGGAAGACGTTATCCACCGCATACTTTACGTCGCCTTCGGTAAAGGGGTAATACTCCCAGTTGTGGATGAATGCCTTGTTGTAGGTGTACCCGATGCGCGGCGCCCACTGGATCAACTCACGCTTGCTCTTGAAGTTCTTCACCCACAGATCGCCGCGTTCGACGACCCGCCTGGCAATTCGTTCCACCCGTTCAGGGATTTTGAATGAATCCGCCGGAAGATAACAGGAGACAAAATCGACCTCTTTTTCGAAGCCCAGAGATTCGATCAGCCTGGGATAGTAATCATAGTTGTAGTTCATCATCGTCATCATCTGGCGCTGCTCGAACCCCTCGACCAGGAGTCCATACCCGTCGAACGGAGACAGTCCCTTCGGGCCGATCACGGTATCCAGGCCGCGTTCCCTTGCCCAAGCAACAACTGCATCGAACAGCATCGATGCAACCTCCAGGTCATTCACGGTCTCCAGACCGTAGAAGTGCGCCTTTTTGGTCTTATGATATTCATTGAACAGCTTGTTGTTTGCGGCGCAGATGCGGCCCACGACTTCTCCATCTCGTATCGCCAGGTAAAAATCCGCTTCGGAATGTTCGAAGAAAGGGTGTTTCTTTCGGTTGAGCGGCAGATATGCATCCCCATATAAAGGCGGGACCCACTGCGGGCAGTCCCGGTAGAGGCGGTATGGCAATTCCACAAAGCTCTTCACCTGGGCTTTGTCCTTCGTATCTATTTTTTCGACGGTGAGCATGCAGTACTCCTGCAAAAAAGAGTGAATTGACGCAGTATATAACACGCGGAAATGATTTTAGACGTGCACAGTTAAGGCATGTATCGTTCGTGCTATACTTGTGAAAAATTGTGCGGAGGAGCCTTAAATGACCAATCCGGAACAGCATCAGGAAAACCTTCGTAAGTATGCAGAAGCCATTATCAGGGTCGGTTTGAATCTGCGGGAGGGGCAGCGTCTGATCATCACAAATGCTACAGCACGCGGGGTTCCACCTGCCGGGCGGAGTCTGGTCTATGAAGTGACAAGAGCTGCTTACGCGGCCGGGGTACGCTTCGTGGACGTGATCTGGGGTGATGAGGAGATGCTCCGCATCCGCCTGCAGAATGCATCGGCAGACACTCTGAGCGAATATCCAACCTGGCATATTAACGGCATTATGGACATTATCGAAAAGGGCGACGCCCTGTTATCCATCTATGCCAATGATCCGGATGTATATCACGGCATCGACCCTGAACGCGTTGGCGTCATGCAGAAGGCACACCTGCAGAATTACCAGGATATCGGCATCAACGTCAGCCGCAATGCGATCAACTGGTGTGTCGTCGCCTCGGGAGCTCCCGCCTGGGCAAGGAAGGTCTTTCCTGACCTGCCTGAACCGGAAGCGGAGGAAAAGCTCTGGCAGGCTATCTTTGAGACGACGCGCGCTACCCAACCGGACCCTGTTGCAGCCTGGCAGGAGCACATCCGCAATTTGCGTAAGCGGGCAGACTTCCTGCAGGCGAAAAAATACTCCGCCCTTCACTATAAATCTGAAAATACCGATTTCACCCTCGGCCTGCCGCGCGGGCACAAGTGGATCAGCGCCCAATCCCTGGCGGAAAACGGCGTTGTGTTTACAGCAAACATGCCGACGGAGGAAATATTCACCCTGCCCGACCGTCAGCGCGCCGAAGGGACTGTCTCTTCGACGTTCCCTCTCAGTTATGCCGGCACGCTCATCGAGGATTTCAGTGTAACGTTTGAAAACGGCAGGATTGTCAGGGTCAGCGCCAGGAAGAATGAGGCCATCCTGCAAAAGCTGATCGACACCGATGAGGGCTCGGCGCGTCTGGGCGAGGTAGCGCTGGTACCTGCCAGCTCGCCCATCGCCAGACGCGGTCAGCTTTTCTACAACACCCTGTTCGACGAGAACGCCTCCTGCCACATCGCCATTGGACGGGCGTATCGCTTCACCCTGATCGGTGGCGAGGAGTTGAACGAGGAGGAATTCAACGAAGCTGGCGGCAATACCAGCCTCAACCACGTGGACTTTATGATCGGCTCCCCGACCATGGACATAGACGGCATCACTGAGAACGGATCTCATGAACCTGTGATGCGGAGCGGCGAATGGGCGTTCGAGGTCTAGGCTGACGATCACTCCGCTCGATTGATACAGTATTTCTGCGCAGGTATAATCTCATCATGCAGGAAAATTCCCCTCCTCTCGTTGAACTGGATGAATTGCTTGCAGCGGAGTATGACTATATCGCCCAGACAGCCAATCAGGCGAACGAAGACCGCGCTCGGGTCTCCTCTTTTTACCTGATCGCAGTGGGGTCATTGCTTGCAGCCCTGTTCGGAACACAGTTTTTTGATCCCAATTCCTTTACCTCAACCATCAGCCTGATGTTCGGGGCACTGTTCATCCTGCTGACCCTGCTGGGGGTATCCACAATCATGCAGCTGGCGCGCCTGCGGGCGGCCTGGTATGAATCGATGCTGGCGCTGAACCAGATCAAGGATTTTATGATCAGTCAGAACAGTGAGCTTGCGCAGGCTTTTCGCTGGAACACAGGAACACTTCCCGCTAAATATAAAATGAACAGTGTTTCATACTTCCAGGCTGTGGAGGTGGCGCTTATCAGCGGGTTGATGCTTGGAGCCGGGACCTTCTTCCTCCAATATGCTTTTTTCGGCAAAGTTACCCCGTACCACTGGCCCGTTGCTTTCATCTTCGGCATTTTGACTGTCCTGCTTCAGCTCCAGATCTATAAACGATTGTTGAAATAATATGCCCCGCACTTATAGCAATCAAACTCCAACGGCATTCCAAAGATTGCCTGGCTACAAACGCGACGATGAATGGATCCGCGCCTTCCTGCGCGCTGCCCGGGTGGGACACATCGCCTCCTCGCGGGATGGACAGCCGTTCCTCAACCCAGGCATGTTCTGGTTCGATGAGCAGAACCACCAGATCATCTTCCATTCGAATGTCGCGGGGAGAATCCGCTCGAATATCGAGACCAACCCACAGGTCTGTTTTGAAGCGAGCGAGTTGGGGAAAATGCTCCCATCGAATGTCGCCCTCGAGTTCTCCCTCCAGTATCGAAGTGTAGTAGTCTTTGGTGCCGCGCATTTGATCACGGATCCTGAAGAAGCTCGCAGGGTCCTGTATGGTCTCATCGGGAAATACTTCCCGCTCATGTCTCCGGGCAGGGAGTTCCGTGAGATCACGGATAAGGAGCTGCGCGCCACCTCGGTGTATACGATCCAGGTCGAAGAGTGGAGTGGCAAGGAGAACTGGAAGGACCGAGCTGACCAGTCAGGTGAATGGACTCCGCTTGATGAAAAATGGTTTGAATAGTTGTTCTCACGGCAGTCCCGCAAGGGGATGATATTGCACTGCCGTGGATAGTCTTGGAGGACCCAGCAGTACAACTGCTGGGTATCGTAGATGATTGGAGGCTATTGTGACTGAAAAAACACATACTGAAGAATTTCGGGTGGAGGGCGAGAAGTTGATCGGCAAGGTCAAGGAATTGATCCACGAGGGAAGCATCCGCCGCATCATCATCAAGGACAAGGAAGGCAAGACCGTGCTGGAAATCCCGCTGACCTTTGGGGTAGTTGGAGTCCTGATCGCCCCGCAGCTGGCAGCTATCGGAGCGATCGCGGCGCTGCTCACCGAAGCGACGGTCGTGGTCGAAAAAGTCGAAGAACAATGAAAAGGTAAAAATGGATATCTTTACAGCACTCTACTTCATCGCCATCCTGATCGAGATCATCATCCGCGCCCCGCTGAACCAGAAGCGCAAACGCGAAAAGATGAGCGAGCGCCGCTACACTAGCCAGGAAAAGACCCTGCTTGGCCTGCTTTCAATAGGGTTTTTTGTACCCGTCATCTATGCCGCTACAAACTGGCTGGATTTTGCAAATTACACTCTTCCAACCTGGGCAGGCTGGCTGGGCGTGGTGCTGATCTCAGGCGCGCTGCTCGTCTTCTGGCGCGCCCACGCCGACCTGGGACTCAACTGGTCGCCTACCCTCGAGATCAGGGAGAAGCACGAGCTGGTCACGCGCGGTATTTACAGTTTCATCCGCCATCCGATGTACGCCTCACAGTGGCTGTGGGTCATCGCCCAGCCGCTTCTGCTGCAGAACTGGATTGCAGGATTTTTCGGCCTGCTGGTCTTTATTCCATTCTACTTTTTGCGGGTCGGCGCCGAGGAGCAGCTGATGCTGGAACAATTCGGAGACCAGTACCGTGCCTACATGCAGAAAGTAGGAGCTGTGATCCCAAAGTTCTAATGACTTGTGATTACGCGCACCATTCTTAATCTGGCACAGCTTTTATAATCGAAGTCTAACTTGATTTTTTCAGAGGAAGTGCTATAAATATTTTGAGAGGAACATCCGCACGTTAACAACCAAATTAGACAAGGAGGTAGCATGGATCGAAACGTTGGGCTATGGATCGACCACAAGCAGGCCTATGTCATTTCGGGCCTGGATGGCAGCGTCGAGATAATCACTTCCAATCTCGAGCCGCCTGCTCATTATTCAGGAGGAACCCAGCTTGGTGGCAAAATGAACCAGAAAGCCGATACGGAATTCCGTAAAAGCGACCGCTTCAAGCTACAGTTGAAGAAATACTATCAACAAGTCATTTCCGCCCTAAAGGACGCCAACTCGATTCTCATCATGGGTCCAGGTGAGGCCAAGATCGAATTCGAGAAAGCTGTCCGAAAGTATAAAAGCATGCACAACCGCATATTAAAGGTGGAGACAACTGACAAGATGACAAAAAATCAAATGATCGCACATGTCCGAAAGTTTTACAAAAACCAGGCGGTCCATTAATCCATCACAATTGAATATTACGAAGAGCCAGAGGCAAAACCTCTGGCTCTTACTTTTTAGGATCGCTTGACTCCCAGGCCAGGACTCTGCGGGAGTGAAAACCGCGCCCCATCATATTCCAACCCATGATACGGGTCGTTGCGGATGAGCAGGGGACCGTCCAGGTCGGCATAATCACATAATGGAGCCAGGTGCGCCGCGGCAGTGACGCCTACAGACGACTCGATAAAACAACCCAGCATCACCTGCATGTCATGCGCCCGCGCCGTATGGATCATCCGCAATGCTTCCCGGATACCTTCGCTCTTCATCGTTTTCACGACGACGCCATCGATCGCATCCGCAAGTTTGACGACATCGTGCGACGTTTTGGCAGTCTCATCTGCAAATATGGGAAGCTTGATCTGCTGCGCACGTAACTTTTCTTTGAGCCAGAAATAGCCCTGCACATCCTCCACGGCGAGCGGCTGCTCTACAAGCTCAATATCATACGCCTGCAAACGCGGAATGATCTCGAGGGCACGTTCACGGCTCCAGCCCGCGTTGGCGTCCACGAGCAGCCTGGCATTTGTCACTTTGCGGATCGCAGAGACAATTTCCTCATCCTTCTCACTCCCCAGTTTGATCTTGAGGATCGGATAATTCGAGGACTTCGCCTGTTCTGCCATCGCTTCAGATTCATCCATGCCAATCGTGAAGGAAGTAAGCGGCAGCCTGTTTGGATTCAATCCAAACAATTGATACAACGGTTGTCCCAGTTTTTTTCCCCACAGATCGTGCAGCGCCTGGTCGATTGCCGAGCGCGCCGCCCGGGACCCGGCCGGCCGCTTCGTCAGGACCGCGTCCAGGTCAAATGGTTCGTCGCCGAGATCTGGCACGGACTTGAGGTATTCGATAATCCCCGCCTGGGTCTCGCCGTAATAGGAGACAGCGGCTGCCTCCCCCACGCCGTCGTCCAGGTACACAAGCACGTTATGGCGCTGGTCGCTGGCGCCGTGAGCTACACGGAAGGTGGTTTTGAGATCGAGTGTGATGGGTTCCCAGTGAAGTTTCATTCTCCACGCCTCTTCAAAAAATCCAGCACACGGGCGAGCCATTCTTCGCGCCTTTCGATATGCACGTTGTGGCCGGTCTTTTCGGGGATCCACAGCTCAGAATTGGAGATATGGTTCGCAATATATTGAGCGTGTTCGTCCGGCGCGTTGACGGTGTCATCGGCTCCCATAATAACCAGGGTCGGCGTTTCGACCTGCGCCAGATCATCCGGCGTGTAGTTTGGCTGGCTGATAATCTCCTCCACCGTCAAACGCAGCAGGTCGCGCCAGTACTCCTGCCCATTGACTTCGCTGTGCAGGGCAATCATCTCGTCCCGCCATTGAGGCGCTTCGCGCGTCACCCGGTCGGGATCGAATATTCCCGGCTCGCGCTCGATCAGATAAGGGGTCACGTAGGCATTGGCAGCTTGGAGGATGCAGGTTTGAACGACTTCGGGATGCTCCATCAGCGTCACCAGGGCGACATTCCCGCCGTTGCTGTGACCGATGATATGCGCCCACTCATATCCCATCGCCCGCACGAACGCGGCAACATCGTCTGCAAGCTCCCTGAAGGAGTAGCTCATGCGCGGGTTGTTCGAACTGCCGTGCCCGCGGCAGTCGGGTGCGAACACCCGGTAGTGCCTCGCCAGCGCCGGAGCGATGGAGTCCCAATCGGTGTGGCTGTCAACTGTCGAACCGTGGATCAGCATGATCGGAGTCTGAACCGCCCTTTGCAAAGTCGCAGGGTCCTCCCCATAAGCCTGGTAATAAATCCTTGCGTCGTTGATCTCGATGAAAGGCATGTCTCAATCTTACCGCTGGTTCAGAAATTTACCAAGCTTTCGGGATAAATCGTGTAGAATCACTTTATGACAAACATCCAATCTGCCATCGACGAGCTTGTAAAGAATTACGACAACCGCATCTCGGTCTTCGAGATCGAGATCCAGGGACTCACTGACGAAACGCTGAAGTTGAGCGGTCGACTACTTGACGAGTCCCAGCTGGAGGACCTGCGCCACGTCCTGCCGGACCTGAAGCTGGATCCCGCTTCGGTGCGTATCCTCAGCCGCGAGCCGCACGAGCAAATGCATGTTGCGACCAATCTCATAGGCCTGTACGAAAAGCCGACCTTTGGCATGCCGCTCTCCAGCGAACTGACCTACGGCACCGAGCTCGAAGTGCTGGGTGTTGAAAAACGCTGGGCGTTCACCCGTCAGCCTGACGGATACCTGGGCTGGGTCTATCGTCCGTACCTGGCAAATGGAGCGGCGCCGCGCCTGACTCACCTGATCCTTGCCCCAACCACTGAGCTCCACGCCGAACCCAGCGCGACAGGCGAAGTGATCTCCCGTGTCGTCAGCGGGAGCGGCGTAGTCGTTGAAGAGACACACGACGGATGGTCATGTATTTCGGCAAATCGATCAGGCTGGATTCCATCTGACCATTTACGCGCATTCATTGATCTCCCTGCATCAGTAGAAGGAAAACGCGCCGCTCTCA
>DATFET010000305.1:0-3768 GCA_035250835.1 Anaerolineales bacterium | reverse complement strand
ATGAAAACAGTGGTCGCCACTTATTTAGTTTGGATGAAAGACATATGTAGGGGCGATGCATTGCGGCGCCCCTACCCAAATATATCTTTGCTGCTAGTCGGCAACGAAGAGAACGGCGAAGCAGAAGCCTGGGGTACTCCTCATGTCTTGAAGGAATTGGATTTGACGCCATCCCTTTTCATCGCAGGTGAGCGGACCGGCGAAAAAGGCAGCGAACTGTTCGGCGAAATCTGTGTGGAGAACCGTGGCGTTATGCGTTTTGACGTCATCGCGCGCGGGGCAAAAGGTCACAGCGGTGTGGCTGGTACAGGTGACCTGAGCGAAAAGTTGATTGCTGCCCGATCCGCGCTGAATGAGATCTTTGCCAGCCATCTCACGCTCAAATCAGCGGACGGATGGCAGTCGCAGGCGAAGTTTCCGTTTATCAATGTAGGGACACCTGGCATTTACAATGTCACAGCAGGGGCAGGGATTCTGGGCGTGGAAATACGTGCGATCCCTCAGGATGATGTCGAAGGATTAAGATCGAAGGTTGAAGAGTATTGCGAATCGAATGGTCTTGAATTATGCATGAACGTCGTGGAGAACGGTGTGGCATGTGATCCTGACAATCCGGCCTTGAAAGCCCTCATCGAAGCGGTTAGAAGTGCATCGGGAGATGAAGAGCCGAGACTCGGTAAAAAACTTCCAGGCACGAGCGCCCGCTTTGCTCCAGGCGGACAGGCAGTCGTCTGGGGTCAATCAGGGATTGGTCCACACGCAAAAGATGAACGGCACTTTATCCCCAGCATCGAGCCGTACTACAACTCCTTGAATGAGCTTGCAAAGTTGTGGAAGTAAAGAATAGGCTGAATCACTCTGCACGTTTTCTTATTCATTCAACGGTTTCAACCTCGAAACCAGATCGCGCTTCTTACGCTTCCTGCGAAGTTCTAATTCTGCATCTATAACCTCTTCCCAGGTTTGTTTGGCGGGGCGATAGATCCAACCTAATTCCTGTTGGGCTTTCTGGCTTGTGAAGTAATAATCTATGGCTCCGCTGGCTGCGGTTTCGCGGGAGATGAACGCAGGCATGCCCATTACTCGTTGAAGTGGTTCAAGCGTGGCGAACATAAGGCGGGTCAGCCAGAGCGGTGTTGAAAACAGGGGGCGAATTCCACCGGGCCTGCTGCTCCAAATGGAAAGAAATTCACGGCGGGTATGGGGTTCCCCGCTGAGTACATACGTTTGGCCGATTCTTCCCTTTTCCGCACACAGGGCGATTCCCTCTACCAGATCGTCAAGCGCTATGCCGGAAATGAATTCCTCCGGTGCCCAGGTAATACCTGGCGATAAGCCGTTGAGGTACAGACGCAGGAAGTATCCATAAGGTGAGTGGTCATTTGCTCCAAGTACCTGACCCGGGCAAGCGATGATGAGCGGCAAGCCCGATTTTTGATAATTCAGGGCAAGATCATGAGCCTGACTTTTGCTTTTTTCGTATTCAGTAACAGGCGGTATTTCACGTACCCAGGTTTCATCACGGACAGTTTTTCCTGTATTTCCCCAATACACAATCGATGAAACATGGATGACACGTGGAATATTCAATTCCTTCGCAAGGCTTAGAAAATTATCTGCACCTTGTACATTGATTTCAAACATCCGCTTTATCGCGTTGCCGCTGACTCCCATCTCGTACCAGCCTGCGTTGTTGATGGCGATATCGGTGCCTATCATCCCTGACCGCATGGACTCTTTATCAGTTATATCTCCTTTGGTCAGCGCTGCGCCCATTTGAGAAATGGAGCGCGCTTGTGGACTGTCTGGGTTTCGCACAAGTGCAGTGACCTGCCAGCCACGTTTGAGTAGCTGACCAGTTAATGGCTTGCCGATAAAACCTGTCCCGCCCGTCAGGAAAACGCGCATTGATTGGCTCCTCTTGCTTGTTTTGTGATCTATTGATATAGGATTTTATACACTAGAATAGCCCGGGTTTCAACAAGCAATTGGATGAAAAACTTTTATTTGTCTCAAGCGGTCACTATCATTTCACAGACAAATAGACAAGTCCTGCTTCCCACATTCTTGTTGCAACTTTTTCACCTCGATCCCTGTACTACAATGTAGCCATGATCGCGCCCACCGACTGCGAATTGATCCAACGTGCCATGCGCGGTGACAATGATGCGTTTGGCGGTCTCATCACTCGCTACCAGACGAATGTTTTCAATGTTTGCTACCGTATTCTCCACGAGCGCGGCGAAGCCGAAGACCTGGCACAGGAAACCTTTATGCGGGTATACAGCCGTCTCCACACTTTCGACCTGGAGCGTGAGTTCGGTCCATGGATCCGGCGGATCGCTGCCAATCTTTGCTTTAATTTCATCGAGTCGCGCAAGGCGGCAGCGCCGCTTGACCTGGAACGGGACGCAGACTCAGCCCAAAGACCCGAAGCTCTGGCCGAGGTCCAGGAGCGAAGTGAACAGATTCGAACAGCCATCGCGTCTCTGCCGTCGCACTATCGCCTGGTCATTGAACTGCGGCATTTTCAGGAACTTTCCTATGACGAAATTGCCAGGGAACTCAATATCCCTGTCAGCGACGTGAAGAGTCATCTCTTCCGCGCCCGTAAACTTCTGGCGGAGAAACTCCATGCACCTGACTGACGAGCAACTTAACGAATACCTGGATAACGAATCGCCCGAGCGTAAACAGATCGAATCACATCTCGCCTCATGCCGCGAATGTGCGGCTCGTTTGTCCGCGCTCCAGACTCTCTTCGCCGAGATCGAATCTCTCCCCGACCTGGAATTGACACGAGATCTCCGCGAAGTATCCATAGGGAACACCGCCCGCTTCCCATCCATCCCGGACCCTGCCCCTCAACTCCCACGCTGGCTGACTCTGACCGTCTCCATGCAGGCTGTGCTCGCGCTGATCGTTTTCATCGTGTCCGCGCCCTTGATCGCAAACCTTGTCCCGGTTGTCGAACTGCCATCCTCCACTGAGGTCTTCCTCCAACTTCGGTCCCAATGGACTGCCTGGCTTGATCTGTTTTCCGTTGACTTATTGCCAGCCCTGCCTCGAATCCCTGCGCTTGAGATTCCCAGCCTCGTGCTGGCGCTGTCTCTTACAGGCATAACCGTCCTCTGGCTGTTAGGGAATGGATTACTGCTTAAGAAGAGAATGAAATAATCACCACGTTATTGGAGACTCATATGACCGAAATCCTGCAATTGCTGCTCGCCATCCTCCTGCTGACCCTCAGCGTCAGTGCTTATATTCTCGTCATCAGCGTATTGTTTCCCAGCCGTGTGACAAAGACTCAACGAATTGTGAGGCTCTCGCAGGGAAGATCGTTCGGTTTGGGGATGGTCAACTTTCTCTTCTTTGGCTTGATCGTGATTTTACTGTTTTCCGCCGCAGAGGCAGCGGATGGGTTCGGGGCAGGAGTTCTCCTAATCCCAGCCCTGCTCGTCACCATCTTTCTTGTCATTCTCCTCAGTTTGGGTCTGACGTCTGTCGTAAATGAGCTTGCCGAGCGCCTCTTTCCTGACTTGTCCAATTGGAAACGGATTCTCTGGAGCGCAGTACTCCTTTGCCTCGCATGCACCCTCCCGTTTGTTGGCTGGTTCCTGTTGTTGCCCTATGTTGGTTTTGTTGGAATTGGCGCAACCATCCGGGGTCGAGATCGCCGCGGACGCGGTGCACGACGCCGTACTCCCGATCGGGGGATCGGGAGGGGGTCCGCCGACGCCGCTCGCCCTCGGCAACCGGTTCGAGGGC
>DATFET010000299.1:0-5139 GCA_035250835.1 Anaerolineales bacterium | reverse complement strand
ATTCGATGCCCTGCGGCACCGCGTACACCTGGGCTTCGCGGGTCTGGATGTGACGCAACGTCCAACCTGCCAGGTCATCGCGCTTTTTCAGCGCATCAATAATTTGATCGAACATGGTCAGCCGAGCCTCGCTGTTAGAAGAAGGTGGGGTCCGCCGGATGCCACCGGGACCGTCTCCTTATGTCCCTTGCCGCATGAGCCGCCATCCAGCTCCAGTCCATTGCCCACAGCAGTGATACTCTGCAGGACATCCGGAACATAACCTGTGATGCCGATGGGTGCGAACATCCGGTTGGTAATCTTTCCACCTTTGATCTCATGACCATAGTGGCACGTAACCTGAATCCCCCAGCCTTGCGGGTCTTCCATTCCCGATGACCACTTGTCCAGGTAGATGCCGTGCTCCACCTGGGCGAGCATCTCATCCAATGTGGATGTACCTGCACCGAAGTAGGTATTGCTCATCCTGGCGTATGCCTTGCGGCTGTAATCCTGCCTGCGCCCGTTTGCCGAGCGTGGGAGTTCCAGCGCAGTGGCAGAGTAGCGGTCGGTGATCCCGCGGCGGAAAATTCCTTCCTCGACGATTTGCGTCGGTGCAGACAGCTGGCCTTCATCGTCGAAGAAATAGGAACCGTAACATCCAGGCAGGCTGGGGTCATCCACAATATTGACCAGTGGCGAGCCCACAACCTTGTTAACGAAGTGAGCGGCGCGGGCCCGCTCCTTGAGGAACATATCGGTCTCGACACCATGCCCAAACGACTCATGGCAAATGGTGCCGCTCACGCTGGGGTGGGCAATCATATGGTATTCGCCCGGTTCGATGCGTTCTGCGCTGAGGAGAGCCAGAGCGCCGTCTACAGTGTTCTGAATATCCTCGTCACTCCAGCTCAATACTTCCCAGCCGGCAGAACCGGACTTTGACCGGTAATCGTAACGCACATCACCTGACTCCCCAGCCACGACCACGACCAGGAAAATAGTGACACGCTGGACACGCTGAGCAAGATCTGCACTTGCATCTGCAAAGACAGAATGCTCATTCAATTCGTGGTAGATCACCTGCACATTGACAATACGCGAGTCGTGCCCTTTTGCCCGTCGATGCAATTCGCGGCAGCGATCCAGCTTTTCCTGGGTGGACATCTCCAGTGGATCGAGCTGCATGGGTGTAACAAAGTCGCCGCCTCGCTCGGGCTGCGGTGGGACTGAATTTTTTCGAAGCGAGAGGGAACTGATAAAGTCACGCGCCGCACTTTGCACTTCCCGCGGATCAAAGCCGCCGATGGCGCGTTCGTAGTTCGTTGTCCCGTCGAATGCTGTGAGGACAGTCCCCGCAGCGGGTGGACGCTCAGTCAACTGCTCCTCGCGGTTATCGACGCGGATGGTCAGGCCGTGCCTGGACGAAAGCAGGGCGGAAAAATACGGTGCTTTTTGCAATCCCTGCCCGACAATCTCTCCGAGTGCGGGTCTCAGGTCAGCCATGCCAGTCGGCAGCTTCATATCCGTCATGTGCGCAGGTCTCCCTTAAGATTGGTGATTAATGGAGTATATAGGACGAAAAAGAGCGCGGTAATCCCTCGCCAGCATGGACAATCTGACGCTCTCCCATCCTGGATGGAACCGACTCGCGTCTTGTATTGAGTTTTTTCAACCGGGCATGTATTTATTTTTCTTCTTTTCGTTCTTCAATTTCTTCTTCTCCTTGGGATTCAGCTTTGATTTCTTTCTCTGTTCCTTATTGCCCTTGTCTCGTTTTCCAGCGCCGCTCATAGTCGTTTCTCCTTTTCGTTTGGAATTATTCAATATCTTTGACAACGCTTCCCGGGAACAAGACAGCCCAGGATTGATCAGCACCTGCCAGCAGACTGAGCCCGTCAGGCGCAGGCTTTTCGCACGGCGTTGCATCGAAGAGCTTTGCCGCTTCGATGGCAGCCGGTGAAAAATAAGCGATGACTTCACAGTGCAGCCGGCCTTCCGATTCAGGACGTGTGAATACGGCCATATCGGGCGGTCCACCTCTATCGGTGAACAAACGTAAAAAGATACTCTCGATTTCAGCACCCGGCGAGGCAGCGATCATCCCATCACCCAGGCTGACTGAATACCATGTGTTCATTCTTATCTTCCCAATTCATCGTTTCAATTTTATACGAGACCGGGCAATTTTGACATAGTTGCGGGCTGCTTAACGCTTGCCGGCGACGAGGACGCTGAGAAAAACCAGACCGATGGCTAAACCCTCCCGCAGGGTAGGCGCCTGTCGGGAACCGAGATAACTTGCCAGCACATACGTGAGCTGGATAATAAACCCTTGCAGCATGGCAGCCGCCCAGAAGCGCTGGTCGAAGAACGCGTACATGGCACGGTAGCTCCACCAGATTGGAAAGACAGAAAACGCAAAAAATAACAGCGCAATCGGGTTGAGACCAAAGCGGACGACGCTGGCCCAGTCCGGTGCGGTGGTTTGTCGGGCGTCGATATAGAAGTATATGCCGAAAATTGCAGTTTGTATAAAGACAGGGAGTAACAGTTTAAGCATGAGGTCTGCGGTTCTCCTGATAAATATGAATGTATGGACACATCCGGCATGTTTTCAAGGAAAATTGGGATCGCCTCTCGATTTCATTGTAGCACCCTATTCTGCTAATTCCTGCAATTGAGTTGTTGTGCTTATAAGCCTTCGTTATGCTTATACTCTTGAAGGATGAGCAACGAACAACTTCACGAGAAAATTCCTCTCCTGCGGCTTGCATTCAAAGGGTTGGACGATCAGGAATTGCAGGAGATGGCAGAACTGACTCATTTCTCCACGTATCCAGCGGAGCATGTCCTGTGCCACGAAGGTGCATATGAGGATGAGTTCTATATTGTTGCAGAAGGCAGTGTTGTCGTCTCAAAGCAAATGCTGGACGAAACGGGTCAGAGGGTATTGAGAGTGGGAGGCAGGGGAGACATGGTCGGCGAAATGGCACTGATCCAGAACGCGCCTCGAGCGGCAACCGTACGGACGCTCACCGAATGTACCATGCTGCAGATGGAGAAAAAGGATTTCGAGGTCCTGCTCAGCAAAAGTCCGCGCATGGCGATCGATATCATCCGCATCACGCTGGACCGGATGAGGGCAAACGACCACATGGCCATGGCCGACCTGGAAAGGACCAACAACATCCTGCGCCAGCTCGACCGCAATAAATTGGAATTCATCCAGGTGGCTGCACACGAGTTACGCACGCCGTTGACTGTCCTGAGCGGCTATATCGAAATCCTGCGTTCGTTCCCGGACGTCCAGGCAAATGCTGCACTCAGGGATATGGCCGAAGGCATCCTGGCTGGCTCCAACCGCATCCAGGAAGTGGTCAACATGATGCTGGACGTTTCACGGATCGATGCCGACCTCATCAAGATCGGGAAACAGCCTGTACCGATTTATTCGCTCATTAACGACCTTGTGATCAATCTTACCAAGTCTGCCAAAGCACGAAGGGTCGAAATCACAGCGGAGCACGATGAAGCGACGCCAGGTATTTACGGAGATACAGCCTTGATCCAAAAGGCGCTGTATCACCTGGTCGTCAACGCCATCAAGTACACGCCGGACGGCGGCAAAGTGACCATCTCCACGCGCCCGGTCCAGATCGACGACGAGATCCCAGCAGTGGAAATCGCCGTCAAGGATACAGGCATTGGCCTGGACGCGGCGCATCACGAACTGATCTTTGAAAAGTTCTACCAGGTGGGAGAGGTTGCGCTGCACTCCTCAGGCAAAACAACCTTCAAGGGTGGCGGACCCGGTTTAGGTCTCGCGCTGGTGCGTGGTGTTGCGCGGGCGCACGGCGGCAAGGTATGGGTGGAAAGCGCGGGACACGACGAGACCAGGTTGCCCGGCAGTACATTCTATCTGCAGCTGCCTGTCAACCCGCCCACTTCTCAAACGCTTCCCCGCTCATGACATTTCATAAACGTTGTGGATTCTCTTCGCCACGACAGGCTATCCGCCCTTGAACAGCCGTACCAGGCCGGCAACACAACCGGGGGACCCGTCAGGTGCAGGTGTAGGAGGCGGGGCGGGCGTCGGACCCGGTTCAGAGGCCGCGAAAGGTTCAAACAGACGCGTGTTCTTATGCGAGTCCGATCCCTCCAGTTGGGGGGATTGCGGAAAGTCAGAGGAAGGCAGGTAGCCTCTCAAGCGGGTATAAAACTCGTTATACGTCAGCCCGGGGTTTTGCCTGATGACGCGAATTGCCATCGCAGACATGGCTCCGTTGTAACGACCGTCGATCTCGGCATCATAGGAATATTCGCTGTCGCTGCAGCCGCTGATCAGGAGCTCGGGCATGCCAGATTCCGGAAGCAGAAAGCGCTGGCGAACCACCCTGTCGACAGAGAAGCCCTCTGTACGCATGAAGCGCGGCTGGGCGCCTGCCGGGCTCAATCGCGTGACCGAACCCGAAAAACAACTGTCGCTGATAATGAGCAGGGTGGCGGCAGGATGGACTCTGTTGATAATGGCCCGCATCTCATCGTCCAGGATCGTGCCGTCATACACAGAAAGCGCCTCATCGTAAGTGTCACCTTCATCATCGCCAAAATCAAAGGACTGGGTGCCATGGCCGGAATAGGTGAAGACGATCACATCGCCCTGCCCCGCGGACATGACCAAATCGTCCAGTGCTGTTTTGATGTTCTGTCGTGTGGCCTGGGAATCCAGTATCAGGCTGGTCTCAAAGCCAGACTCAGTCAACAACGTCGACCAGTCATTCGCGTCGTTGACACAGCCCTGCAGATCATTCAATGTACCCGGGTAGTTGTTGATCCCAACACAGAGTGCCTTTTTCATGGTTTACAAGCCTCCTTTGATATTAGATTGTCTGTATTATGGTTTGATTAAGGTAAATATCCAGCTACTGCTCGAAAGCCTGGAGCGCTTCCTCATACGACTCGTACTCCCCGGCCGCTGACAGCAGCGTGCCAGGGCTTACAATGGTTGTATCCACGTTTTCCACGAGGATGCCTGCATAGTCACCCACTGTGACCTGATCCCGCACAATGCTGGAAATCAGGACAGCGAGTACACTCGTATCCAGCGTCTGACCCTGAGGGCCAAAGATATCCACATCATCGCCTCCCTGGAGTGTC
>DATFET010000297.1:0-2682 GCA_035250835.1 Anaerolineales bacterium | reverse complement strand
ATGAAACATTGGAAATATCTGTCACAGTTTACTCCGATGAAAATATAGGCGCACGCATGGTGTGAGAAGACTCTGAGTCTCAATGTCGTTTCGGCGGATTCCGATCTTCCACCTGTGATTCGAGAAACTCGACTGCTTCACTCACTTCATGATCGAGAGGGGTTTTCATCTGGACTCTGAGTGGTCCTTTGGGATTGGGGTAATCGGAAAAGGATCCATGCAGGCCAGTCTCCAGGTAGTTTTGCAGTTCTTTGGTTGGGTCCCAGTCTTCACCCAAAAGGGGAGTGAATACGGAGCGTGGGCGTCCACTCTCGCGATGGAGGAGGATTTGATAGGCAAGCTTCCCAAGCCGATTCGCGATCAGCCACTTGAAATACATCCCGCCCTTCGCCCGTCCCAGCCAGTTCGCAAGATCCTCGATCTGTCCAAGCCTTGGCTTGGGCTTGGGCGCCTCCCTGGGAGCGGGCTTGAACTGGGGAACCAGGCTAAAAGTCATAATGATAAAGACAATGGCGAGCACTGCCCACCACCAGATCACCTGAGCAAAAGAACGATACACCAGACCCAGCCGCCATCCGACGAATGCAGCCGGCACCAGGACGATATCGTAGATCGTCTCACGCAGAGGAAACGCCAGGAGTGCAGCAATGATCACGATCGCGGCAATGATCAGCCCGCGTCGCAGGCGCTCGTTCATATCGGCTCCCCACAGTAATGCAGGATGGTGTTGAGGCAGCTCACCGCTTCCGTCACATCTTTCGGTGCAGATTTCCGATCGCCATAACGCACAATTTCAAATAAACCGGTCAAGCGCCGCACCGCGTCGCCGGGCAGTCCCGCCCGTTCGAGTCGCAGGGCAAATTCCTGCGGGGTCATGGCAACTTCACGCTGCAGTTTGCGTTTATCCGCAACCACGTCGCTCATCCGCAGATAACAATTGATAATCACATCACTCGAGTCGCGGCCGGAGGACAGGTCTCGCAGGGAGGAGCGCGCGATAAGAGCAATATCATCCAGGGGCTTTCTCGAATTCATTGCGGTATAGCGCTTCCAGCCTCGATACAATCCCCACATGATCGCGATCCAGATCAGGGCGCAGGCAAAGCTGATCAGATAAGAGAGCACCGGGGATACCTGCGGCGGCTCAAAGACAGGCATGGGCGGGATGTCTGCTGACGCATCCTCTCCAACGCCCTCGAACGACTGGAACCCGAACAGAGTTTCCCCATAATTCGTGAAAAAATAATAAATCGCAAAAACTGTGAATGCAAACCGTATGAGTAATTTGAACAGGCGTTTCCGCATTTCGGGGGAAAGCAGCAGTGCCACAAGCACGATCATCGCCGCCACCAGACCCCACACGACGACATGCTTCCAGATCGGGATCGCCTCCCATGTATCCACCAGGGATCCTTCGGAGACTGGAGGGATCGGAGTGGCCTCTGCACGACGGAACCGCTGCGCCTCGCCAAATGAAATCTCATCCAGGCTGACGGCCAGTACCGTTAACGCCCCCAGCGCAAGGGTTGCCAGCAGGATGATCCACAGCTTATGCTGGAAAAAGGATCTCATCGAGATGAAATTTTACCATCACGACTATAATTACCAACAGCCTCGCGATGACTGATTCAGCATCTGACCTCTGTAACGCCCCTCTCCATCCACGCGCTGCACAGGGACTGCGTCTCTTCAACGCGGGTGAATATTTCGAAGCGCATGAGGCGTTGGAAGATGCCTGGAATGCTGAGCATGAAAAAGTGCGTGAGCTGTACCGCGGCATCCTGCAGATCGCGGTCGTTTATCTGCACGTCACGCGCCAAAATTACAACGGGGCAGTGAAGGTCTATGGGCGGAGTCAGAGATGGCTCAAGGATTGGCCGGAGATTTGCAGAGGCATCCAGGTGGGCCAGCTTCGCAAGGATGCGAAAGCCGTGATCGACGAAGTGAATCGCTTAGGGATGGATAAGATCGGCGAATTCGACCCATCCCTGCTCAAGCCTGTCCAATGGACCGAAAAACATATCTACATTTGTGACCGCTGCGGGCACGAGATGTATGAAAAGAATTGCAAAGTGACCTGTCCCAACTGCGGAAACCGCTTCGATTGCTCAGATTTGAATATTTACTTTGATTAGTCTCTCGCTTAGAGTAGAGTGATATCAGATGGTTGAGTAACCTCGTGTTCTTCGAGGGGTACGGTGTCGAAACCATTCGCCACAATATTAGCGCAGGTTATTCTCCCACTTTGAACGTTTTTATACTCTGCTCAAATTCGGGCAGCCTCTCGTAAAAGTCTGTGATCTCTGCTGAATACTTTACATACCAGACCGTGCTCCCATCCTGGAAGACAAACAAGAGGTCATTTACGTTAAGGTTGCTGGCAGTTTTACTTTCGAACATCAGGCGGACAGCATCCTGCGAGTTGATGGATACTTTTCGATTTTCCACCATGTTGATCTCCGGCGGGACATTGGACAGTTTGACATCCAGAAATTCCTCCAACGTAGCCGCGCTCAATGGCTCATACGAAACGGACATGGATGTGGGATAACCAGAATTGTTGATCGTGGACACCTGCGCCAGTTCCAGAAGCACGGATTCTCCAGCCACCGCGGAGGCAACTCCCGGCGCGGCATTCTTGAAGTCAGGCGGCAGCCAGATTTCGATCAGTTGAGACTTGTG
>DATFET010000296.1:0-3483 GCA_035250835.1 Anaerolineales bacterium | reverse complement strand
CTGGCCGTCCTGGACGGCGCGGGCCGCCTGCAGATTCCCCGCGAATATCTCGAGGAGTTCGGCATCCGCCGCCGCGTGCTGATCGAGACCACATCTGATGGCATCCTCATCCGCAGGCCAAACGGGGAACATCACGGTGTGGAACACGGTCCATCGTCCGAGAGCCCGGAACCGGCTGAGCGAGAACCGTTCCATGCCTCGTCCAGGTGGTCAAACCTCTGGCAAGGCGTTAAATCCAGGTTGGGGCGCGGAGTACGGAAATGAGTCTGGTCATCGAAACACAGGACCTGTGGCGGGTCTATCCATCGAAGATGAACGGAGAGGGCATCCCCGCGCTGCGCGGCGTCAACCTGAATGTGGAAAACGGTTCATTCGTCGCACTAAAGGGACGCTCGGGAAGCGGCAAGACAACCCTGCTGAATTGCCTGGCCGGGCTCGACCGGCCGACGTCCGGGCAAGCGAATGTGCTTGGGCACGATCTGATGCAGATGAGCGACCTGGAGCTGACCGAGTGGCGGCGCGAACAGATCGGGCTGGTATTCCAGTCGTTCGGTTTGCTGCCTACGCTTTCGGCTTATGAGAATATCGAGCTGCTGCTGCGCATCAAGGGCGATGAGTACGATGCGCGGCATAAGCGCGCCTTGGAATGTCTGGAGATCGTCGGCTTGAGCCGCTGGAAGGGCCATCGCCCGTTCGAGATGTCCGGCGGACAGCAGCAACGTGTGGCGATCGCCCGTGCCCTGGCGAATCATGCCAAGCTCATCCTCGCGGATGAACCGACCGGCGAGCTGGACAGCAAGACGACCCGCGAGCTGCTTACATTCTTCCGTGAGCTGGTGGAAGGACAGCATATTACCATGTTGATGGTCTCGCACGACCCATTGGTGGACTCATACGTGCACCAGGTGTTGACATTGAAAGATGGTGTTGTGGAAAACTCCGTTGGTTGAGTAAGCAGCCACGCGCTGAGCCTGCCGTCTCGCACCGACGTGCTCGCCGAAGGTACTGGGTGTACTTCCAGTGCGGCACGAACGGTGTCGAAGCGCCGTCTGCCGTATCGAAACCAGCGGGCAGCAAAGTGCCTCCATGAAGAGATTTTTTCTTGCATCAGGTAGTCTCGATACGGGTCGGAAAAGCACCGCCCCTACTCGACCACCGGTTGGCACAAGAAACAAAATGAAACAAATTCTTTCCTTCCTCCCTTCGGCCCTGCTCAGGGCAGGCTTCCTTCTTTCCTTTCTGCTCTCTGCCTGTGGAGGCAGCCAGGTAGCCACATCCGAAGCAACTGCTGAACCAATTGCCACTGAAGTTGACCTGGGCGTGGTCATTTACACCGATCCATCCCAGCCCGCGGAAGCGCGTGTGGAAGACTTGCTCAAGCGTATGACTCTGGATGAAAAGATTGGGCAGATGACCCAGGTTGAAAATGGCAGTATTAAATCCGGTGATATCACCAAATATTACATCGGCTCGATCCTTAGCGGAGGCGGCGGCTCGCCTGAGAACAACACGCCGCAGGGTTGGTACGAAATGGTCGAAGGCTATCAAAACGAAGCGCTTAAGACCCGTTTAGCGATCCCGCTGATCTACGGCGTGGACGCGGTGCATGGGCATGGCAATTTGGGGAATGCCACGGTCTTTCCGCACAATATCGGTCTCGGCGCTGCCAATAATCCCGAGCTTGTTGAAAAGATCGGGCGCGCCACGGCAGAGGAGATCCTGGCAACGGGGATTCACTGGAACTTCTCGCCAGTAGTTGCAGTGGTGCAGGATGTCCGCTGGGGTCGCACGTATGAAGGCTTTGGCGAGCAGACCGAATTAGTCACTATGCTGGGTACAGCCTATGTTAAAGGCATGCAGACCCTGCATGATGGCGACGCGGTCAGCCCAAGCCAATCCATTTTTGCGCTTGCCACACCGAAGCATTTCATCGGCGATGGCGCAACCATCTGGGGTTCGTCGCGGACCGATACTTATGAGCTCGACCAGGGCAACATGCAGATCCCTGAAATTGTTCTGCGTGAGCTGTACCTGCCTCCCTACCAGAGCACGGTGGAGGCGGGCGCGCTTAATGTGATGGCTTCGTTCAGCAGTTGGAAGGGCCTCAAGATGCATGCTCAACAGCCTCTCCTGACGGGCGTTCTCAAGGACGAGCTGGGTTTCAATGGTTTCGTTGTTTCAGACTGGCAGGGGATGGACCAGATTTTTCCGGATGACTATTACGCTTCCATCGTCACTTCCGTCAACGCGGGCGTGGATATGAACATGGTCCCGTACGATTACGTCAAATTCATCGAGACGATGAAACAGGCTGTCAATAACGGGGATATCCCCGAGTCACGCGTGGACGAGGCAGTTCGCCGCATCCTGCGCGTGAAATTTGCCCTCGGCCTCTTCGAACTGCCCATGCCCGATCCGAAATATCAGGCAACCATCCGCTCGCGTGAGCACGTGGAGCTGGCGCGGCAGGCAGTCCGCGAATCGCTGGTCCTGCTTATAAACACGGACAATCTCCTTCCGCTGAGCAAGGAGATGCCTGTCATCTTTGTGGCGGGCGAGGGCGCAAACGACATCGGTTTGCAGTCCGGCGGCTGGACCCTGGAATGGCAGGGCAAGACCGGCAACGATAACGCAGGCACGACACTCTTCAGCGGAATCAAGGCAGCGGTCGATCCCGCGACACGGGTGGAATACAACCACGACGCAGATTTCAGTGAGTTCAAGGACGCGGATGGCAATCCACTCGTTGCAGATGTGGGAATCGTTGTCCTCGCGGAGGAACCGTATGCAGAAGGCGTGGGCGATCGCGCTGATCTTTCCCTCAGTGAGAGTGAAGTCAAATTGCTCGAAGATACAAAAAAGCAGAGCAGGAATGTCGTCGTCATACTCTTATCAGGTCGTCCGCGTGTGATCACCGAACAGCTTACCCTGGCGAATGCCTGGGTTGCAGCGTGGCTGCCTGGCACAGAGGGCGGCGGGGTTGCGGACGTGTTGTTTGGAGACTATCCGTTTACAGGGAAGACCTCCTATTCCTGGCCGCATTCGAATGATCAACTGCCGATCAATGTCAACAACTCCGCAGACAAAACCGGTTGCGACGCGCCACTCTTCCCATTTGGGCACGGGTTGACAAATGGTGAATCATCGCCTGACATATTGGAGTGTGAATAAAGTGCTGCTAAACAGTTTAACCATGGATACTTACGCACATCCTTTTGCATCGCTTGAAAATGACTTCCTGCGAGTCGATTATCTGACCGATCTGGGTCCGCGCATTATCGGACTCTATGCTAAAGGAGTGGAAGGCAACCTGTTTGTTGTTACACCCGATCAGCATTGGCCCACGCCGCATGGTGAATACTATTTGTACGGCGGTCACCGCCTGTGGACTGCGCCAGAGGATCCGTTTTATACATGTCCTGAAAACAACGTGAACGTAATGATTGGAAATAACAAAATCACTTTGCGGAGCGGTGTAGATGT
>DATFET010000284.1:0-3581 GCA_035250835.1 Anaerolineales bacterium | reverse complement strand
TCATCTCACAAACGGTTGGCTTGGAGTGTAGCGCAAAACTATCGGTGACCTATGCTCCAGCCGCCGTCCGCGGCGGCGTTTTCAGGGGAAATCCTGCGCCGGGGACGGCGCAGGGAGCGCTCGAGGAAAAGTTACCGACACTTTTGCGCCATTTCCTGCCTGCGGCATCGCTGAATAAATTTGGTTCAGCATTTCTAAAAATTCCCCCGAAGGTCTTTCCTTCAATATTTCCTTGCGCGCTTCGCGGTCGAGTGTTCTCAACAACAAATACTGCACGGCATACTTGCGGAAGAGTCTCTGCCCATCCTCTTCCCCGTAAAATTGAATGCTCTTCTCCAGGTGTTCATGGACGGTCTGCTGGAGCAATTCTGGAGCAACCTGCTCACGATCAAGCCTGGCAAAGATCCACGGGTTGGCAATGGCGGCACGCCCGATCATGACCGCGTCACAACGAGTGTGCTCTTTCATGCGCTGGATGTCGGCGACGGTTTTGACGTCGCCTGAGCCGATGACCGGAATTTTGACCAATGATTTGACCTCGGCAACCGCGTCCCAATTCGCTTCACCGCTGTAGCGTTGTTCCTTCGTCCGCCCGTGAATGGCGACCAGCGAGCCGCCGTTCTCTTCCACAATGCGGGCGATCAATTTATAGTTTTTGTTCTGGTCCCATCCCAGGCGGATCTTGCCCGTGACCGGGACTCGCAGCGCGTCGGTCAACATCCTGAAGGTGCGGGCGATCTTCAGCGGGGTTGGCATCATACCCACGCCGGCGCCGCGGTCGGCGATGCTCTTGGCGGGGCATCCCATGTTGATGTCGATAATGTCCGGGTTTAATTCCTGCACGCGCAGCGCGGCTTTCAGGATGAGGTTCGGGTCGTCGCCATAGATTTGAAATGTGATGGGTCGTTCCACTTCTTCGTAGTACAGCCTTTTGGCCGGTTCCTTCGAGCGGCTGAGGATCTTTTCCACTTTTACAAATTCGGTGTAGCTCATGGCGGAGCCCAGGGCGCGGCAGATGGAGCGGAACGGCCAGTCGGAGTAGCCGTCCATGGGCGCCAGGACCGTATCCCCGTAGATAGGGACGTCGCGAACGTAGAAAGCAGGTGAAGGAGTGTTTTGCTCCATGGCGACCCGAGTATAACAGAATGTCTATGGAGGAATTGCAGTGCTATACTAAAGTTTAATGTACCCTGATCGGTAATCCAGCAAATGAAACTCCTTTTCCTCGTAATGTTTTGCATTCTTGCAGCAGGCTGTGCACCCGATGCAGAAAGGCCACCCATTGAGTCAACTACTACACCAGGGGCTGCCCCAGCGCAAATCCTGTTCGACGATTTCCAGTATTCCTCTCTGGACGAGATGGCCGCCAACGGCTGGATCGTGCGCAGCGGTTCCGGCTGGCCCGGCCTGACGGGCGCATCCTTCCGCCCGCAGAACGTCACGTTCGTCGATTACCCGGCCCAGCCCGGCAACCGGCTGCTGCGGATGACTTCCTCAACCGATGGCACAGCGGAAAATACCTACCAGACCCAGATCTGTCATCAGCGGAAATATCTCGAAGGGACCTACGCGGCGCGCGTACGCTTCAGCGATGTGCCGGTCAGCGGCGCGGATGGCGACCAGATCGTCCAGACGTTTTATGCGATCACGCCCTATGATGAGCCATTGAATCCTGATTACAGCGAAATGGACAATGAGTACCTGCCCAACGGCGGCTGGGGAGGCGCAGACCTGTCTTTTTATGTAACGACCTGGGAGACGGTCCAGATCGAACCGTGGAACGCGGAGAATGTCAGCAGCTCTCTCCAGGGGAGTCAGGCAGGCTGGCATACGCTGGTCATTCAGGTGATGGGAGAGACCGTCCGTTATTTTGTGGATGGAATATTGGTGGCACAGCACGGCGGGAGCTACTTCCCGGACGCACCCATGTCGATCAATTTCAATTTGTGGTTTATCGAGGGCGGGCTGATCCAGTCAGAGGGGAAACGCGAGTATCAGGAGGATGTCGACTGGGTCTTCCACCAGGCAAATGTGTTGTTGATGCCCGATGAAGTAGATGCAAAGATCACTGAGTTGAGAAATGTATCCGTCTCTTTTCAGGATACGGTTTCGCCGGGCGCCGTGCCTCTGCCATCGCCCTGTGACCTTTAATAAAAAAGACCCTCAAGGTGCTGCGGCCTTGAGGGTCTGTGTTCAACTCGATTTATACAGATTCCTTCTTCAACAGATCCTGGTAGTGCCTGCGGAACTTGGATACCTTCGGCGAGACGACAGCCATGCAGTAGGGCTGGTATGGATTTCGCGCAAAGTATTCCTGGTGATACTCCTCAGCCATGTAGAACATGTCCAGGGGGACGACTTCAGTGACGATAGGCTTGTCGAAGATTTTCTGCATCTCCAGGTCCTTGATGAGCTTCTCGGCAATATCCTTCTGGTCTTCGTTGTGATAAAAGATCGCCGAGCGGTACTGTGTACCCACGTCTGCGCCCTGGCGGTTCAATGTGGTGGGGTCGTGAATGCCGAAGAAAATATTCAGCAGATCCTGATACGAGACCACATTTCCGTCATAGTGGATCTGTACCACTTCGGCGTGTCCCGTATCGCCGTTGCAGACTTCACGATACGACGGATTTTTCATCTGTCCGCCAGCATACCCCGATTCCACGGCTTCTACTCCCTTGACCTGGTCGAAAACAGCTTCAAGACACCAGAAACATCCCCCAGCCAGTGTTGCGGTTTGAAGATTGGTGTTCATGATAAATACTCCTTTTGTCTTGATAGACAACATGCGCGCGGAAAATCTTATTAAGAAAGTATTACAGTATTCAGGGATGTATCTGCTAATAGATCTATTGGAGTGAGCTCACTTAATTTTCCTCAACAGTCCAATTTTCAGCGGACCGCGCAAGGTGATCTTTGTGCCATCCGGTTTTGTTGCCAGCGCGCGTTCGACTTTTCGATACAACGAATCAATGTACGGTACCTTTTCTTTCGGGAAATCGTCGAGCCAGGCGCGGACGTCGGGCAGGGTATCCATCACGCGGTCAAAGTTGAATTCGATTCGGGATCCACGGCACAAATACCCATTGCGCACCGCCTGCCTGACCGCGCGGTCTGCCGCGAAGTCGTCATCGAGTAGTTCGCGCATCGCGCCAACGAATCGCCAGCTTTTGCCTGCGCCCAAGCCCACGCGGCGATGTACCGCGGCGGGCCGCATGTCGATTAAGATTCCGTTTGGTTTGAGAACGCGGTGCGCCTCGGTCAGGGCATGAACCATGCCCTCATGAGCCACTCATCAGAGCACCCACGAGAAGACAACGATATCGAACTGGTTTGCCTTTTGCTTTACATGCTCGGCGTTGCCCACTTGATAGATGATTCGACCTTTGTATTTTTCGGGTAATTCTTTTCGGGCGGCGCGGATGGATTCTTCGTCAGGGTCGAAGGCAATGATCTGCCCCGCGCCGAGTCCAGCAAGGCGGAGGGTTAAGCGTCCGCCGCCGCAACCCACTTCAAGGACGCGTTTGCCGCGCCAGTTTGTCATCCGTTTGAGCGCTTGTATTTCCGCCCCTGCGGGATCC
>DATFET010000276.1:0-4322 GCA_035250835.1 Anaerolineales bacterium | reverse complement strand
CAGTGAACACTCAGAGCTACTCAACCACCGTGTTTATTCTCCAATATCTGGTTCCATCGCTTTCGCGATCCATCAGACCGTTGTCCACCAGGTACCGGCGTAATGCGGCAGTGTCCGTGTGGAAGCGGCGCAGGATGGTGTTGATTTCCTTCTCGGTATAGTTTGTGTCGTACTCGAACGCATCCACGATAAAGTGGAGGACGATGAGCAGTTTGTTTCCCTGCGGCGGGATCTGTTTGAGCGTCCCATCTGCATTGAGGAAGTTCTTTAACACCCTGCGCGCATCCTCAGGCTGTTCCTCATCCGCCTCGAAGGACGGACGTTTACCTTCAAATTGTCCGCGGGCGAAGGTTTCGACGGCTTTTTCGCCAAGATCATAGAGTCCATCCCTTTCGCTGACGACACCGACGTTAACCAGAAACGATAGGTGGTTATATACATCCCGTGTGGGGAGGTGAAGCTGCTCAGTAATATCGGATTGGGTTGCCTTGCCGCGCACGAGCACACCGATGATCCGCAAGCGGTCCGCAGACGCCAGCGCTTTGACAAAGGATAGCATTTCAGGGTTTTCTTCCATTTTCACTCTCTTCAATCTAATTCGATACTTATCAAATTAGATTTTAATGCCTTCTCGCACGGGTTGTCAAGGTATTTGCAATCCGAAAGAATTGCAGGCTCTCTGGGTATTTACCACGGAGGAAGCTGGAGAACCGCATTGTAATAAAGGGTGAAGTGGAGTGAATCAGGTATAATTCCTTTGTAAGAGCTGGTCCAATCTCATTTTGGAGGTGTCTGGTGGATCTCTCGAGGCACGCCTTCTTTGAGGGAAAAATTGTCCCGCTTTCGGACGCAAAAGTTAATATCACAACTCATGCTTTTTTATATGGCACATCTGTTTTCGGGGGGATGAGGGCATACTGGAACGAAGAGAAGAAACATCTCTTCGTTTTTCGTCCCTATGACCATTTTCGCCGCCTGCTGCACTCAGCGCGCATGATGTCAATGGAAACCAATTATGACGAGGAAAGTTTAATCCAACTGACGCTTGACCTGCTGCGAACCGACAACTGGCGCCAGGATATTTACATGCGTCCCTCGTTTTACAAGGCAGACCTGGGCATTGGTGTCAGACTGCATGACCTGAAGGATGAGTTCTGCATGTTCGTGATGGCGTATGAACCCTATGTGAAGAACGAGACCAATGCTCATGTCACGATTTCCTCCTGGCGGCGCATCGACGATAACGTCATCCCGGCCCGCGGCAAGGTGGCAGGCGCCTACGCCAACTCGGCATTGATCAAAACGGACGCGAACCGATCCGGTTTCGACGAAGCCCTGGTGCTGGATAACCACGGCCATGTATCCGAAGGCTCGGCGATGAACATCTTCATGCTGCGGGATGGAGTCCTGGTCACACCGCCGGTGACGGACAACATCCTGGAAGGGATCACGCGCCGCTCTATCATGGAGCTGGCGCGCAGCGAGCTGGGGCTGACCGTCATGGAGCGCTCGATCGACCGCACGGAAGTGTTTATCTGTGAGGAAGTATTCATGACCGGGACCGCGGCGGGAGTCACCGCGGTGACAAAGATCGACCACCGACCCGTGGGCGCGGGGTTGATGGGTCCCATCACGACGAAGTTAAGGACAATGTTTGAAGATATAGTTCGGGGGAGAAATAAAAAGTACGAACACTGGAATCTTGTCGTATAAAACGCAGGGATGGGCATCTCGACAGAGCGTCCATCCCTGCATTATTTTATCGATTCATCTTGAACCGTACGAGCACAAGGTTCTTCGCGCAGTCATCGAACGTGGTGACATAGACCGGGTCAGATAGGGGGATGTTTTGTAAGTCCACGAGCTGAACATACAATGTATCCCTGGAATCGACAGGGGCGCTGCCCAGCACGAACTCAAAGCCCGACGGACCGTACTCCTTGTTGATGCCCGACACAATTTGCTGTTCCACGCTGCTGCCATTCAATGTGCCGCGCAGGACGACAACCGTCCCGATCACCGGGCTGTTATTCGCGTCCACAACCGTCCCGCCAATGCCTGCCCAATTGCAGCCCAGCTCGGGATGGATCACAGTGCTTTCCACATTTGTGACCGAGATGGCGCTGAACGGTGCTTTCGGAGTTGAGGTGGCAGTCGGCGGCCGAAGGGTGCGGGTGGGCGGAACAAGCGAGAAGGGAGTGTTGGTAAAGAACGGGGTAAACGTGGGTCGTGGGGTGTTGCTGGGGGTCAATTCGAGGGTGGGGCTGGCTGTCCAGGTGGCTTGAAGCTGAATAGGCGTCACCGTGAAAGTCGGGATGGAATTGAATCCACCGGGCGGCAGGATGTTGTATGAGGATTGAGGATTGAGGAAAATCAATACAAAATACCCAATAATGCAGGCGGTCAGGACCAAGATCAGTGCGGTCAGCATGTCCCAGAACTGCATGCCAGCGCTGCGAGGTTGTGATTGTGTTCCATCAAAGTCGAAATCGTCGCTCATCTATGTCGCTCCATTAGGCTTGAGGGTGACAGCCGCACAAGTACTCTCATCTGATTAACTCGGCGCAAGCACAATACTTGCCTGCCCTCGTTTATCCTCGATCCAGTTTTTCAAAGCCTGTTCCTGGAGAGCCACATAGGCATCCGGTGACAGGGGACGGTCGGGATCGAGCTCCAGGATTCTCAGGATATGATATCCAACGTCTGTCGTGATCACGTCACTGTGACCACCCACCGACAGGCCAAATGCGGCCTCTTCGATCTTTTCATCGAGCAAATAACCGCGCGGCACCCATCCAAGATCGCCGCGCGTCAGCGGGTCTGCCCTTAATGCCAGCTCATCGAAATCGGCTCCACCGTTCAATTGATTGAGAAAATTTTGAGCCGTATCTTGATTATAGAGCAGAATTTGCTGGACGTGTACCTGCTCAGCGGTACCGGGAACCGCGGCAATGATTTTGTCACGCATCCAGGCTGCCTCGCCCGCCCGCCTCAACGCGGACCGAAAGGTGTGCTCGCTGTATCCATGTTCCGTTTGCCACTTTGACAGATTCTCCGCACCCCCGATCTGCGCGGCCAACGACTCAATGCGCGCCTGTAGTGCACCATCGTCGAGTGTGAAGCCGTCGGCGCGCGCCCCCTGCGCGAGGAGTAGCTGCGCGGTCAAATCCTCGATCACCGTTCGGGTGGCATCAGCAGATTGGACAGCATTCCCAAGCGCCTCCTGCGCGGCAATGTAGCGCGCGACTTCCGCATCGAACTCCGCGACTGTAATGCCCTCTCCGTTCACAGTCAGCGCCAGGGGTTCCGGCGTGGCGGTGGGCGGCTCGGGTGTGAAGGTAATCGTCGGTGCGGCTGTAGGCTCGGGCGGAGAAAGAGAAGCGCACGCGGAGAGTCCGAGTGCGGTCAGTAAAGCAAGAGATATCAGAATGAAGTTGCGTTGGGAAAACATCGCCCCCGATTATATATTAAAACATGTAGGGTCGGGCAGTTGCCCGACCCTACATGTTGATTAATAATCCATTCCGCCCATGCCGCCCGGAGGCATGGCAGGAGCCTTATCTTTCTCAGGCATGTCGGTAATGAGCACGTCGGTGGTCAGGATCATGGATGCGATGGAAGAGGCATTCTCGAGCGCGCCGCGCACGACCTTGACGGGGTCAATGACGCCGGCCGAAATCATATCCACATACTCGTCAGTCAGGACGTTGTAGCCGATGTTCTTATTCTTCTTCTCAACGGCTGTGCGGCGGACGGTGTCAATGATGACTGAGCCGTCCTGGCCTGCATTGGCAGCCAGCTTGCGGATCGGGGCCTCGAGCGCCTTCTTGACGATGTTGATTCCGACCTTGGTCTCTTCGTTATCGTCACCGTCGATGCTCTTCAGCAGTTTTTCCAGCTTGACTGCGGCGTTGATCAGGGAGATCTCACCGCCGGGCACAATGCCTTCCTCCACGGCTGCGCGAGCTGCGGAAAGCGCATCTTCCACGCGGTGCTTCTTTTCCTTCATCTCGGTCTCGGTCGCCGCGCCAACGCGGATGATGGCGACCCCGCCGCTTAACTTGGCGAGACGGTCCTGAAGTTTTTCCTTGTCATAATCGCTGGTGCTCTTGTCGATCTCAGCACGGATCTCTTTGATACGGCCTTCGATATCGCTCTTCTTACCTTTGCCACCAACGATGGTGGTGTTCTCCTTATCCGCCACAACCTTCTCAGCGCGGCCAAGGTCCTGCAACGTAGCGGTTTCGAGTTTGCGGCCGGTTTCTTCAGCGATTACAGTACCACCGGTGAGGATGGCAATATCTTGCAACATAGCCTTACGG
>DATFET010000265.1:0-3964 GCA_035250835.1 Anaerolineales bacterium | reverse complement strand
TCGTAATCGAAGAGTACTACTCCCCAACAGTAATCAGATCCTTGATGCGCTCATAAGACGCAGGCCCAATCCCCGATACGTTGATAATGTCTTCGATGTTCAGGAAGGAACCATTCTGATCGCGATAATCGATGATCTTTTGCGCAGTGGTGGGACCAATGCCCGGAAGGGTATCCAGCTCGGCGACCGATGCAGTGTTGATGTTGATCAGTTCCGTTGTGGTGGTAACGACTTCCGGGACCGGGGTGCCAAGGACAGGCGAACCTCCTTCGATGAAGGGGATATCGAGTTTTTCACCGTCTTCCAATGCCTGCGCCAGATTGATGGTTGTCTTATCGGCTTCCGCCAGAAAACCGCCCGCGGCTGAGATGCCATCCTGTGCACGCGCGCCCAGCGGAAGGGCGTACACGCCCGGGCGCGGCACTGCGCCGCTGATATGCACGACGATCGGTTTATCGGTCGGGACAGGCCGAAGCGTAACTGCTTCCCCGCTGGGGGTGCGTGCGACAACCCAGACCAGAGCAGCGAGGAACAAACCCAGGAGTATGCCGGAAGCCATGTAAAGAATTAATTTCAGATTTTGCATTTGCTTTACCGCTGTCTCATAAATCAGTTTATTCTTTGTGTAAATACGCAGACCAGAATTCATACATCGAGGAAAGCAGAGTATGCGGTACTCCGTATTTTACTGCAACTTCATCACAGACAAACCATTTCCTTTGCCCAGGCTTGCCACCGCTTCGACAAATCCTGCCAGTTTACTGATACGCTGATAATAACGCGGCATTTCATCATAAGAGATCGCCTGGAAGCCAAATTTTTGATACAACGGCTCCAGGCGCGAGCGGCAGGTCAGATACAACGGCCGCGGACTGTCCTCCAGCAGGTGTTCGATGATTGCTCGCGCGATCCCCTGTCCGCGCTGTTCGGGAACAACGGCGATCGAAGCCAGCTCATGGATGTCGGCGTTGGCGCCGTGCGGCTTGATCTGCCCCGTGGCGATGACCCGATCTCGATCGTCCACGGCGACGACGAAACGCCTCCAGTCCAGGCTCATCGGATTGATCCCCACCGAAAGAATCAGGTCCCTGATGACGCCCGAATCCGTTTCACGCGCGGGGCGGAGGGTATAGCTGGTCATCTGGAACTACATCATCCCTGACGCAACAATGATGATAAATGTGGCGATAAACCAGTGGATCAGAAACGGCCAGACGAAGGACTTCGTGCGATAAGCAATCCAGCCGAAGGCGAATCCGCCAAAGATGGTGGAGAGTGTCTCGATTTCAGGCTTGCCAATGTGCGCCAGCGCAAAAGGAACAGCCTGGAGCCACAACGCTTCCGCTCCGAACTTGCGCGCATAGCCAAAGAGGATCCAGCCGCGGAAGAAAAATTCCCAGCCGATCAGGTCCAGGAACGTTGTCCACGGCAGGCCGGCGGTCTGTGCCTTGTAATACTCCTGCATGGATGAGTCCCCCTGGCCTAAAAAATAAATGATCGGAGCCATGAATAGAATGCCAAGTGCGGTAAGCAGGAGCCCCGCTTTCCAATCCCCAAACTTGAAACCGTATTCTTTCGGGTGCTCGCGAAAAATCAGGATGATCAAGATCAACGGGATGATCAGATAGAGAATGACGCGATCCCAGTATTTATGGGCGGTCAGTTTGTGATAGTAATCCACCATCAACAGCAGGGTGGATGCAATCGTGATCGTGACAACCTTCCAGTCAAAGTATAGTTTTTCGCCGAGCAGATATTTCATGGTAAGTGACATTGGTCAGTAAGAGAAATGAGATTGGTTTCCATTCGGTCCAAGCAGCTGCGCTATTTTATCCGCGTCGCGGGTGAGCTCGAAGCCCCAGTTGATAATCAGCAGAAAGGCTGAAGCGACTGCGATCACTACAATGATTTTTCCCCGCGATGATTCGTGCCAGCGCATCCTAAGCGGAGCGAGTCCATGCATCCCGAGCTGCGCGGCAAGGATGGCAATATACGGCACGAGCGCGAGATGGAACCGATCCTCCGAAAGAATGAAGATGTGCGGCAGGATATAACCGATCAATAGAATCACGAGCAGGATGTGTTCAGGGTTCCAGCGCAGGAATGCCAGACCGAGCGCGGCAGAAGTAGAGATGACCACAAAGGGCAGCAGCAAAACAGCGGAAATGGTCAGCAATAATGGCAGGGGAATGTACCCAACGATGTTGTTGGAATAAAAATACATCAGCACTCTTTTTTCAAGACCAAAGAAAAATCCCAGCCGGTTGACCGCCAGCGGAAGAAATCTTCCTGGCTCTTCCTTAATGAACTCGAGGGCTTTATGTGTCCCGATGCGGTCACGTTCGGCATCGTCGAGGATCGTAAGCAGGTCGAGTGAGGGACCAAAGACGAACGATCCATTCCCAGCGGGATGATAGCCAAGATACAGGTTGTATCCCATGGAGGTCTCGATGCCCGTCAATTTGTGATGCAGGAGCGAGTTGCGGATGATCCAGGGGGTGATGATAAGGAAAAAAGAGAGAACAGCGAACAGCGCCTGTTTGCGATGTAGATAAAACAGCAGACAGAAGGCAGCAACGGCAAAGGGAAAGATGACCGAGCGAGTAAGAGCGGTCAGGCCGAGGAAGAGACCGGAGAGGAAAAAGTGGAAAGTGGAGGGTTGCTGAATGGAAATAAGAAGAAAGAGGAAAGAGGCAAGGAGGAGGACGAAGAATGGATTTTCCGTACCAAGCCCCAGCGGGTAGACAAGCAGCATGGGATAACAGGCGACGATCCATGCAGAAACCCCGGCTGCCTTTTCAGATTTCTTTCCTCGTTCGTAATTGTATAAAGTGGAACGAGGAAAGAGGCGCTGGGCAACCCAATATGTTAATGGTGCCAGCGGAGCACCGAGAAAAATTACCTGCGCCAGGCGTGCCGCAAAAAAACGCGAGAAGTCTGTGCCATTGAGGAAATAAACCAGAGCAAGAAATGAAGGATACAGCGGTGCCCGGAACGAAGTGGGTACGCCGCGCATGGGATCATAAGACTCGACACTCGAGAGGTCGAAGTCCACATAGGCGGAGAGCTGGTTCAAGTCCTCCTGCGCGTACCAGCGGAAACCGTTCCCCGCTGCGAGGCTGCGCGACAGCATGTCGTACTGGAACATGTCATCGAGACCGATCCCCATTCCGCGCAACAGAATGACGGGGATCAATCGCAGCACAAGTGCGACGATGTAAATTCGGAAAGCAAATGATTTGAGCATTATTGGCATTAAACATAAACACGGACTGCGCCGATTGTACATTCATCCTTGCAATCCGTGTTTTATCGCCAGACACGCTTTTAGGCGGATACAGCCGCTTTGGCTTTGAGCGCTTCGATGCGCCTCGCAAGGTAGGGCATGAAGTAACCGTCGTATTTCTCCCACAGCTCGGTGCGCGACCAGTCGCTGCCCCTGACATTCCCGCGGCAGTGCTCACTGCCACAATAACATCTGAACTCGTCGTAGGAGGAACCGTCACACATGGCGTAATCGAAGCTGATCTCCTCGCCTGCCTTGATATCGCGCATCGCGACGATCCCGATCTGCCCTGTAAAGCCGGCGTTGGGTTCGCAGGAATGGTTGAAACAATCAGAAGGCTCGAGTGGATTGGGGGTGATCAGGTAAAAATCATCTTCGACCTGAAGAACCCGCTGGGTGAAGTGCGGCAGGTTCGGATCGAGTTCATTCTTTGCCGCAATGCGACCTCCGAATAGGGCAAGCAGCTCGCCTTTCTTAATCGGCTCGCGGGCAAACACCCCGCATCCGCCTTTTTCTTCGAACTGGCCCGAATCACATTTCGGGTTTAGATAGGAGATAAATTGACCGGTCATTCTTTCCTTTCGTTTTGGTGAAGGCCTTTCGCCCAGAATAATCTTTGGCAGCGTGCGCCAAAGTACAACACATATTTCTTAGCCACGGAGAGCACAGAGAATTTTG
>DATFET010000254.1:0-5847 GCA_035250835.1 Anaerolineales bacterium | reverse complement strand
ACAGCAGCCCACCCCGTCCGCTCTTCCGACAGTCACAGCTTCATCCACGCTCACCAACATTCCCTCTACCAGCACATTCACGTTAACCCCACTCCTCCCGACTGAAACGTCCACGCCCTTGCCAACCGAAACCATCAGGCCGAGTCCAATCCCGGTTGTGGAAAGACTCAAAGCCAGGGTGACCGCTGACCTCCTGAGCTGCCGCTATGGCCCAGGCACGGAGTACCTGTATCTCTACGCGCTGCGTAGAGGTGCAAACATCGAACTGATCGGCAGAACAGATGCGAACCACTGGGTCTGGGTGGATGGAACCAACAAATGCTGGGTCAATTCCAACTTTTTGGAAATTGCAGGCGAGCCTATGTCTCTGCCGGTGGTTTACCCGGGTATTGCCAAACTTCCCATTACACCGTATTATCCAGCTCCAGGCTGGGTGAATGCCACTCGCAAAGGGAACAGCGTCGAGGTCACGTGGGAGGCGGTTCTTATCAGCCCCGGAAAATTCGAGGATGAAAACATGCACCAGTACATTGTCGAAGTCTGGCGCTGTGAAAACGGACAGATCCTCTTCGAAACCCTCGGCACGAATTTTCCGTTTATCACGATCGCCAACGATGAAACGGGATGCGATCTTCCATCTCACGGAAATGTCTGGCTTCAGGAAAAGCACGGTTTCGCAGGTCCGCTCGAGATTCCCTGGCCCGCACAGTAGAGCAATAAGAATCCTAACCAAAACAGAAAGTATCTATCAATGTCCTCCACCTCAAAGAATGTCAGTTATGCCCATCCTCTGGTCGCGACTACTGCATATTACCTGTCCTTCATCATCCTGGGATTGACCACTGCCGCCAGCGGACCCAGTTTGCTCAAGCTCGCTGAACACACAGCCAGCGCGCTGGACGTCATCAGCCTGATCTTTGTGTTCAGCTCGCTGGGCTATTTAATCGGCTCTTTCCTGGGCGGGCGCGCCCACGACCGCTTCTCCAGCCACAAGCTGATGTCGATCACGCTGGTGCTGATGGCAGTCACCTGTGTATTCATTCCCATCTCGGGTTCGCTCAATGTTCTCCTGCTCGCCATGTTCATCAACGGATTCGCCGCAGGCATCCTGGACGTGGGGTGCAATGCCCTGCTCCTGTGGACACACGGCGAAAATGCTGGACCTTATTTGAATGGGCTGCATTTCTTTTTCGGGGTCGGCTCCCTGCTGGCGCCTTTGGCGTTTGCCCAGATCCTGTTGGAGACCGGCGACATTCAGTGGCTGTACTGGTCATTCGCCATTGTCACTCTGCCAATGGCCCTTTGGCTTTGGTTTTTGCAGGAGCCTAAACATGGGATGACCGAGGAAGTCAAAAGTGCCCCCTTTCCGATTCTCCCCGTTCTGATCATGGCAGTGCTATTTTTTCTATATGTGGGGCTCGAACTTGGTTTCGCCAATTGGATCTACACTTATGCACTCACCCTCAACCTTGAAACCGAGGTCACTGCTGCAGGCCTGACAGCCGCATTCTGGGGTTCGTTCACTTTTGGCAGGCTGCTCGGCATTTGGATATCGACACGCCTGCACTCAAAGACAATCCTTTTCATGGATATTATCGGTTGTGCGATCAGCACAGCCATTATCATCCTGTGGAACGACTCGAGCACTGCGCTGTGGATCGGCACCATTGGTCTGGGAATTTCCATGGCATCCATTTTCCCGACGCTGATGATGCTGGCCGGGGAGCGGATGCAGATCACAGGCACGATCACAGGCTGGTTCCTGGTCGGCTCGGGGGCGGGGAGCATGCTGCTGCCCTGGCTGATCGGGCAGATATTTGTGGTCACCGGTCCGCAGGCCATGACCACCATATTGCTCATTACCTTGGTAGGTTTCGTTCTGGCTCTTCTGCTGTTTATCAATATCAAAATCAAACCCCTACCAGAACTTTCTCCAAGTGTAGATTAAAAAGTACCGTAAAAAATCCCGCTCTCAGGCGGGATTTTTATTGATAATTTCAAATCACATATAAATAATTCAAATTAACCTATTGACTTTTTTGAATAAAAGTTGTAATATGTAAATAATAATCAATAATTTATTGAATTTATTGAACAAGACCTTGAAAAAGGAGTGAACCATGAGTGAATTTGCCATCGAGTCCAGACAACTTGTCAAAAAATTCCCCGCCCGCCCCGGAACAGGTGACAAGGCTGTAGAAACCCTTAAAAAAGAAAAAGGAGGCCTTTTTCCCTTCCGCAGGCGCGAGCCAAAAGCCACCTTCACCGCCGTCAATGGCGTGGATCTGCAGATCGAGCGCGGTGAGATCTTTGGCTTGCTGGGTCCCAATGGCGCCGGAAAGTCCACGACAATCCGTATGCTTTGTACACTCCTTGAGCCGACCAGCGGTAGAGCGCAAGTCAATGGTTTTGATGTTGTTAAACAGGCGAACGATGTGCGCCGAAGCCTGGGCACGGTCCTCGCAGGCGAGCGCAGCATATACTGGAAGTTGAGCGGGCGGGAAAATCTGGAATATTTCGCCGCGCTCTACCACATCCCACAGCCCATTGCGAAAAGACGCGTGGCAGAACTGATCGAGCGCATGGAGATCCGCGACCGCGCCAACGAGCTTGTCGAGAAGTATTCGACCGGGATGCGGCAGCGGATCGCGATCGCAAAGGCTTTGCTTGCCCGCCCACCCATCCTGCTCCTGGACGAACCCACGCTCGGGCTGGACCCTCAGGCTGCCCGGAACTTACGGGAGCTGATCGCCCAGCTCAAACAGGAGGGACATACCATCCTGTTGACGACGCACTATATGGAAGAGGCGGATTTGCTCTCGGACCGCATCGGCATTATCGATACAGGCAAGGTGATTGCGCTCGACACACCTGAAGGGCTCAAGCGCCGCATCGACCAGCAGGAAATCATCCGCCTGGAGCTGACAGGCTGGCACGACGATATCGCAGACAAACTCAAAAGCATCTCTGGAATCGAAAACATCACCACCCGCCAGCAAAGCGAAGCGGACCTCTGGGAGGTCAACCTGCACGCCATCAACAGCCGAGCCGCTCTGCCGCGCATCGTGGAGCAGATCAGCGGGAATGGCACGCGCCTGGTCAATATGAATGTCGTCAAGCCCTCACTGGAGGATGTGTTCATTCATCTTACGGGCAAAGCATTACGCGACTAGGAGAGTCCAATGGAAACAACTGCAGTTCCCCGATCGCTGGGTAAAAGCGGTCTCCAGTCGGACGTTCGGGCGCTCTTCGCGGTCGTCCGCCGCGAATGGACGATCTTCACCCGTTACCCCAGTTGGATCATTGCCCTGTTCATCTGGCCCCTGATCTTCCCAATGATGTATATCCTGACTGCCAACGCCCTCTCGGGGCCCAATGGAGGCGGGCTGGCCGTGTTCGCCAGCAACACGGGTACGACCAATTACATCGGCTACATTGTCATCGGTACAACTGTCTGGATGTGGCAGAACATCGTGCTCTGGGATGTTGGCTTTTCGCTGCGGAACGAGCAAATGCGCGGCACACTCGAGTCTAACTGGCTTTCCCCCGCCTGGAGGTTTTCCTTTCTGCTCGGGCAGAGCGGTCCACAGATCGTTTCCATGCTGATGTTTATTGGCATCACCGCACTGGAGTTTGGGCTCCTCTTTGGCGTCCGTCTAAACGGCAGCCCATGGATGATCCTGCTGGTCATGCTGGCAGCCATTCCCTCCATTTATGGCTTGGGTTTCGCGTTTGCCAGCCTGGTCATTACGGTCAAGGAAGCCAACGCGTTTGTGTTCCTGATCCGCGGACTGGTGATGATCTTCTGCGGCATCACTTTCCCAATCAGCATCCTGCCCGCCGGAATGCAGCCCATTGCAAAATGGCTCCCTCAGACTTATTTGATCCACGCCATGCGCGCCGCTGCGTTCGAGAACGCAGGCATCCCCGAGCTGTTACCCGATCTCATTGCCCTGCTTATCTTCGGCGTCTTCTGGCTCGTTGTCGGCTACTCCACATTCCTTTGGATGGAGCGCCGTGCCCGCCGCAGCGGTTCAATTGGACAGTATTAGGTGAATACTATGGAAACCACACTTTCTCAACCCAGCTTCAGGACTCAACTGCGAGCGTTATTCGTCATCGCCCGCAAGGACTGGAAGGTCTTCTGGCGTTATCCATTGAATGCAGTATCCAACGTCTTTCAGCCCATCATCTGGCTTACACCAATCTACTTCATGGGCAAGGCATTCAGCACGAACGGGCAGGCGCTCGGTTTCGCGGCTTATAGTGGCACCACCGATTACATGTCCTTTATTTTGATCGGGACTGTGTTGAGCAACTTCATCCTGACCGTGTTTTGGGGCATGGGCTTTGCGCTCAAACAGGATATGGATGCAGGCGTCCTGGAATCGAACTGGTTAACTCCTGTGTCACGCCTGCTGATCCTGACCGGGCGGACCCTGACAAGCCTGCTTACGACATTCATCACATCGATGATGATGCTGGTCGTTGGAGGTGTGTTGTTCGGCTTCCATCCAACAGGGAATACGCTGGCTGCCTTCCTAACCGCCATTCCCATGCTGATCGGCCTGTACGGATTTGGCTTTGCCTTTGCCGGGATCGTGCTTCTGATGCGGGAGGCGAATACCCTGGTCGACGTCGGCAGTTTCCTCGTCCAGGGATTCTCCGGTACGAGTTTCCCCATTCAATCCCTGCCCACCTGGCTCATTCCCATCTCGCTGGCGCTGCCGCTAACCTATGGCCTGGACGCGGTGCGCGGCTGGCTTTTACAGACGCGAACGATCCTACCCATCGGAGTGGAGATCGCCCTGCTGATCGTGTCCATGTTCGTGATGCTGTGGTTTGGAGGCTGGGTCTTCCACCGAGTCGAGCGGCGGGTCCGTTCCCTGGGAACGCTGGGACAGCATTAGATTCCAGTCCTGAGCATGCCGCCGATAATGGCGGCATTTCTTATTCACGGAGTGTTGCGAATCCCAATAAAATATTAATACAAAATAAGAACAGATGTGCTACAATTGAATTCCTCCCCTGACGAAAGGATGCACATGTTCGGCAGAATTAATAAAATTTATCATGAGTTCCCGCGCCTGTTCTGGATTGTGGTTGGAATCAGCTTCATCGACCGGATCGGAGGCACACTCCTCTTCCCATTCTTCGCGCTCTACATTACCCAGAAGTTCAACGTCGGTATGACGGAGGCGGGCGTCCTGCTTGGGGTGTCGTCGCTCTTTGGGTTGATCGGCAGCACCATCGGCGGCGCGCTGACCGATAAATTCGGACGCAAGCAGCTCATCCTGTTTGGCCTGGTCTTCAGCGCCATCAGCACATTGACCTTTGGCCTCGTCAACGAATTAAGTCTGCTCTATCCCCTGATGATCGTTGTCGGCCTACTCTCGAGCGTGGCGCACCCTGCACACGACGCCATGATCGCGGATATCTTGCCGGAAGACAAGAGACAGGAAGGGTTCGGCATCTTGCGCGTGGTTGGCAACCTCTCCTGGATCATCGGTCCCACCATCGGCGGAGTCGTCGCCGGCATCAACTTCTTCTATTTGTTCGTGATCGATGCGGTTATCAGTTGTCTCGTCGCCGTGATCGTGTACCGCGTAATCCCTGAGACAAAACCCGAACCTCACGCCCACGCGCAGAGCCAGTCTCTTCTACAAACCGTTGCAGGATACCGCTTTGTCTTTAGAGATTTTGCCTTCATGGGCTTCATGGTGGCAGGCATGCTCATGCTGATCGTGTACCAGCAGATGTACAGTTCTCTCTCGGTCTACCTGCGCGATAACCACGCCATTACTCCCAGCGGATACGGCTTCCTGATGACCACCAGCGCCATTACGG
>DATFET010000221.1:0-6784 GCA_035250835.1 Anaerolineales bacterium | reverse complement strand
AGAGGGAATCAGTGTCCTGCTTGCGGATGGAAAATCCTTCAACGCGACGATCGCGGGTCGCGACCCCGGCTCGGACCTGGCAGTCCTACGACTTGCAGAGAAAGCATTAACGCCAGCCAAAACAACTGACTCTGTCAAGGTTGGTCAGCTTGTCCTGGCACTGGGGCGTCCGAGCCACGCCGGTGTGCAGGCTTCCTGGGGAATTGTCACTTCCGTCAGCGGACCTACCCGTACGTTTCGCGGCGGCATGCTCGACGAATACATCCAGTCTGAAACGACTCCCTACCCGGGCTTTTCCGGCGGACCGTTGATCAATACTGAAGGCGAGGTACTGGGCCTCAATACCTCAGGGTTGACGCGCGGATCCTCTTTGACTCTGCCGGTAAGATTTGCCTGGAGTGTTGGGGATGCGCTTGCGAAACACGGAACAGTGAAGCGCGGCTATCTCGGCGTCCGCACACAGCCGGTGGAAATCTCTGAAGCCGGGCAACAGGCTCTCAAGCGCGAACAAGCTCACGGACTACTTGTGTCCTGGCTTGAGGATGGCGGACCCGCCGCGTCCAGTGGACTTCTGGTAGGCGATATTCTGGCTGCGATCAGCGGACTGGCCCTGAGTGATGCAGACGATTTGTTCTCCGCGCTCAACAGCGATACTGTTGGAAAAGCCATCGCCGTCGAAGTGCTGCGCGGTGGACAACCGGAGACAATAAATGTGAAAGTAGGGGAGAGGAAGTGATCCGCGTCCTGCTCGATGTTTCGTCACCGGCCCTGCGTGCAGGATTACGGGCTTTGCTTTCATCAGATGGGACAATACAAGTGTTGAACGATTCTATGGAGGATGATTCAGAAGCCGACGTGGTCATCACGTCGGCTTCTCACGCGTCTCTTCTGGATGATGGACCGGGTGACTCACCTTCAGACGCGCGCCTGCTCCTCAGCGACGAGCCGCTCAACGTCCGCGACCTGAGGCGCTTGCCGCGAGCCTGGGGTATCCTGCCCACCGACGCGTCCGCTGAGGAAATAAGCGCGGCTGTCCACGCGCTGTCTCAGGGACTCGTGGTTGGTACGCCTGCATTACTGTTCGAATCCGAAAATGAGCACTTGTCACACGGACCTCTTACGGATCGCGAATCCGAAGTGTTGGGGTTACTTTCCAAGGGGCTGGCAAACAAACAGATCGCGGTGGCATTGGGGATCAGTGAACACACAGTGAAATTTCACGTCTCGTCCATCTATCAGAAATTAAATGTCACCAACCGCACAGAGGCAGTTCGTGAAGGATTGCGCGGCGGGTGGATCGCGCTGTGATCTATGACTCTTCAGCAGTTGAACTGCTGAAGAAACCAGGGTCAACTGCGGAAGCAACAGTTATTTTTTCCACATACCCGGCAGGGATTCGATCTGCTGCCACCCTTTACCCTTTTCAACGCGTTCCACATTCAATTCCCGGAAATAGGTATCCAAAATCGCGGCGCGTTCCTGGGCGAGGGGCGGGGAACAGTAGTCCTCTTCCTCCCAGACCGCAATACCGTTCCGGTTAAGTCGGGCATTATCCAAACTGTATTGCAGCGCCATTCCAAATGGACGCATGACCTTGATCTCACCGCTGTCCAGACGACGGCGGAGCTCTTCGAGCAAGTCTTCAACAGGTTTTGCCTGTACCAGATAATAAGCCATACAACCTCCTGCGAATGATCACTTTACTTTGCAGTAGCGCAGTTGGCACGACGCCAACCTGAATCTCATCGAAGAGCGCGGCGTTGATGCACTGCTGAGCGGACTTTGCACCGCCAACAATCGTGACATCCCGCTCGCCTGCAGAAGCCTTCGCCATATCGTAGGCGTGCCTGCCCATCACAACTGCCCCCGTCGACCGCATCGATTCCTGGAGCATTTCAGCTGCTGCAATCCTTCGAGATCCGAGTACAGGTGTGGCAGGCTTCCATGACGATCATTCATGAAGCCATCCAATGACATCGTGGTACCAACGATCACTTTTCCCATCATTTTCTCATTTACTCGATTTCTGGTCAGCAAAGGCCAACCCTTTTTCAGCGAGTGCGCGGCGGAGTATACCGATCGCCTTGGGTCCAACACCGTGCAATTGGCTGACTTCCTTCTCGGTGAATTTTGTCAAATCCTGGAGGTGATAAACACCAACCAGAGCTAACGCCCGCCGGGCAGGCTGTCCGATATTGGGAATGTCACTTTCTGATTCTGATGGAAGCGATTGTTTTTTCATTTCTTGGAAGATGTTTTCGAGGTCTTTGTCGGTTTTGCGTTCAATGCACTTGCCGCTCGGATGAGATCCTTGAGCGCGGCTTCATCGACCTTGTCGCCCTCGTAAAGATCGATTCCCCGAGATGTTTTGGCTTCCAGCCCGGCATTGAATAAGCCATCCGGGTCTTTTAGCGCCGCACCTTTGAAGAAGTTGATCCTCAAATGATCCTTGAAGGCGCCTAGAGCGACCACGTTCCCATTATTGGACCAAACAGGGGTATCCCATTTCCATTCTTCGACCAGATCCGGCGCGGCGTCGTTGATCAGCTTTCGCAATCGTGCCATATCTTTGCCGCGCCAATCATTAAGTTCTTTTATTCTGTTCTCGATCTGTTCTGATACATTCATGTCTACTCACTCCTTTGTTGCAGAAGGCTGGTAGCTGGCGATCACCACGCCAGTCGATGTCGTCTGCCTGTCGACGAGCTGCAGGTTTGTTTATGGACTCCCTTCAGGGAAGAGCCGGCGGCCCGATTCCAGGATGAGCGGATGAATCAGCTAATTTACTTTTCACCTTCGCTATCTCGGGGTTGTGGAATACGAGATGAATCCGCTTTTTCTCCCAGAGATTGAAAGTGAGCAGATACTCTCCATGATAGCTAAAAGATGGCGCGTTCCACTTGATATCCTCGACAATCTCCTGATGCACACTTTTTATGATGTCGCGAAGAGCCTGCACTTCCTTCTTGAACGGATGATCGAGCTTCTCCATGAACTCGTTTACATTCGATGCTTTTTTCACTCCTTAATTGTTCTCCACTTCCGGGATGCGCTTCGACATACCGGGACTGGGGCTTGTCGATTCCAGCTCTGGTTCCTGATCCTGTTTTTGGTAGATTGCTGAAAGCGCCCGATATGATGGAGACTGCATTGCCAGTAAAGTGATGGCAAGCCCGATCAGTCCAGCGGCGGTAAACAGGAGGGCGAGACCTCGGTCTGTGCCCGTTCCAAACCAATCTCCGATGAGTTCCACCCCTACACCGGTTGTCATGAATGGGATGAAGATCAGCTGCGCAATTGGACCGATCAGGAAAGCTGTGATGGGCGAGGCGGCCTGTTCCACACTTTGTGCAAAACCAAAGACACGTCCCTGCCGTTCAGGTGGGACCACTTTTTGCAAAATGGTCTGTTCTGCGGCTTCCACAGCGGGGATCAGGCACAACCAGACAAACATACCCACAGCCAGCAGTACAATGGAAGCCTGGAGGGTAAAGACGGAGCAGATCGACCACATGGCGATGTTCGCAAGAAAGAGCGTTCGAAGTGGATTTTTGCCCAATCCTTTCCTTGCCACGACCATCCCGCCGACGATGAATCCCAGACTCAAGACACCCCATAGGAATCCCCAGGCCTGCACCGACACCAGCAGCAAGCCATAGGCGTCCATCAGGGACATAAAGATGCCGCCCAGGAAGTTGTTGAATGTATGGAAAAAGATCAGTCCAAACAGGCCGGGCACACCCTGGATGACGCGAATCGTTCCGCGGATATCGACACCTCCACCGTCCGGAGGCAGGTTGCCGTCTGTCGTAGTCGGATCCGTTTTCGGCAGGTCGGGAATCGTAAGCGTCAGAAGGTGGAGTATGACCAGCAGAGATAGGACAATGGCGATCATGAGCATCCAGAACACGCCGAGATAACCGACAGCAAGTCCGCTGAAAATCGAAGCGCCGAGGAATGCCACTCCATTGGCTGTGCCGACCAGACCATTTGCCCTGTCACGTCCCTCCTCAGGGACCATGATGGTGACAAGCGTCGAGAGAGTGATGCCGCGCAGGTTGCCAAAAATCGCTCCGAAGAGTGCCAGCAGAATGAACCACCAAAGGCTGATGTTCGATGCATCCTGGAAGACATGACTCGGTGTGTTGATATAAATCAGGCTTGCCAGCACGTACAGGACGAGCGAGACAACGCTCGACAACAACATTACACGTTTCTTTGGGTATCGATCGACAAGTGAGCCAAGAAGAAAACCGGAGAAAGCCACGGTCAATGTAAATATGCCCGCCATGATGGAGGTTGCAATCACGGACTGGGTTTCGAGATACACCCAAAACGTGACGGCAAACCAGACGAAATTATTCGTCAGGAAGGCAATCAGTGAATTTGCTAATGTGGCATAGAATGGTTTCATTGTTTATTTGGCGGGATATTCTGGTTGAGGTGAAACAGGTTGTCGGGGTCGTAACGCGTTTTGATCGAGACCAGCCGGTCCCAGGTGGAACCGGGATAGGCGGCCCGGATGCGGTCCATGCCCTCATTCCCGAGGAAGTTCACGTATGCGCCGTGATCCCCCTGTAGAAGCGCTTCAGCAAAATCACTGACCCAGGCCTCGTGGACATCCTTCTCGTCGGGCTGGTCATACAGCGCGGCCAGGTTGACCATGATCCGTGAGCTGCGATGGGCAAAAGCTGTGGCATCCACAGGGACGCGCGCCATGGCTCCGCCGAGGACCCGCAGCTGTGCAACTTTCATCATAGCAGTCGAAGTTTGTAGTCGCTCGAGGATCATTTTCGCCACATCCCGGTCGATCGAGTCGACGAACATCGTCCGCGCAGCTGCGGTGGGGTGGTAGCTATCATCTTCCGGCGGATAGATTTCCGGGTAGCGCATGGGCTTGAGCATGTCCGAGATGGGAGTGGTCAATGCTCTGAATGGAGCGATCACACGTTGGCCCTCTTCCACATCTCCCACATACACGAGCATCGCCATAATGATCATCCTGCCGTGATGCTCTTCCGGGATAAAGGGCATAGGCGGCGCACCCATCACATTTGCGATCGCCGATAATTCTTCGGGCGCAGATTCCGCCAGAGCGATGAAGGAGGCGATGATATCGGAGGTTGCAGGAAGAAAAAGCATGCCTCCCAGGACCGAGTCAACTTCGTGCAGCCGGAATTTGAAGCGGGTCACAACACCGAAGTTACCTCCGCCGCCGCGAATCGCCCAGAACAAGTCCGGATGATTGTCTGTATCCACATGCAGGATCTGCGCATCTGCGGTCACGATTTCAGCCGCGAGTAGATCATCAATCGTGAGACCGTATTTGCGGACCAGATAACCGACACCGCCGCCCAGGGTAATCCCACCGATCCCGACAGAGCCGGTGTCGCCGAATCCGACCGCAAGACCGTGCTCTGCTGCCGCATTCGTAAATTCGCCAGCAGTCAAACCTGTCTGTGCCCAGGCAGTCCGCCCTTCGACATCGATCTGCAGCTCGCGCATTTCCGAGAGGTCGAGCATGATGCCTCCGTCCGACACGCTGTGACCAACAACACTGTGGCCGCCGCTGCGGATCGACAGATCCATCCCGCTCTCGCGCGCCAGAGCGATGACACGCGCCACCTCGTCCACGTTCCGGACGCGAATGATCACAACGGGATGATGGTCAATGCCACCGTAAAACGTGGCTCGCTGCGGGTCATACTCCGCATCACCCGCAGCGATTACACTTCCATTGAACGTGGAACGCAGTTCTGAAATTGAAAAAGCGTTAGGGGTTGTTGCCTCGTGAGACAGAGACTTGTCTACCATTAATACATCTCCTTTTACCATTAATCTAATTTAGTTTATCAAATCTATCCCCTGGAATAAATGGTTAGAACATCACTAATTGGGTCTCAGGACGCCTGCCATCCAAGAGCAGGAACGGCGCGGCGCGAGCCACAATGATGCCTAATTTCCGCAGGGCTGTCAAGTCACGGAATTTCTGGGTCCGCCTTGCCTTGAGAATTTCGTCCACACCTTTGGGACCGATCCCCGGAACTCGAAGTAATTCATGCCGCTGAGCTTTGTTGATCTCCAGGGGTTTCTCATGCAGGTTTTGCTGAGCCCAGGCCAGCTTCGGATCGGTGGGGATGGGCAGGTTGCCATCGGTTGTAAATGGCATCTCCTCCAGATCGAAGCCATAGTCCCGCAGCAGAAACGATGCCTGATACAGGCGATGCTCCCTCAGGGGATCGACCGCAGCTTGATTCTCCATGGGAGTATCACGGATGGGAAAAAATGCCGAGAAATAGGCGCGCTTCAGTCGGACGTTCTTCATCAGCCAGTCGGTTGTCGTCAGCAATTCGAGATCGCTTTCATCCGAGCCGCCTGCCACAAACTGGGTGACCGTCGAAGGCCAGCGTCCGTTCCAGCCCTTGTAGGCCGGCTGTGCCCGGCGGATCTCCTCCACCCATCTCAGCGGGCGAAATAATTCCTCGATAAAAGCCTTGCCCGGGGCAAGTCTGGCAAGGCGCTCCGTAGTTGGCGCTTCGAGATTGATGGAGACACGGTCTGCCAGCTGCATCATGCGCTCCACCTGTCCCTTTTCTGCGCCGGGCATGATTTTGAGATGCATATAGCCGCGAAAGCCGAGCTTGCTGCGCAGGATCTCGGCAGTATCCAGGATTTTGTTCTGAGTGTTGGCTCCGCCGGCCGCGATGCCCGAGCTGAGGAAGATCCCCTGTGCGGCACTGGATTGATGCAGCTTCATGAACAGCTCGGCGAACTCCTGCGGCTT
>DATFET010000165.1:0-6201 GCA_035250835.1 Anaerolineales bacterium | reverse complement strand
CGAACTGAGGCAGGGCTTCAGTCCGCCGAAACGGAACGCAAAGCAATAAACGGTTGGCAAGTGAAACATTTGAACTTTCAAACCTTCCAACTTGAAAACGGAATCTCGGAGACCTTATGGAAATCCTCAACTACATCAACGCCGAAATCATTTGACCCCCATCACTTCGACAGGCTCAGTGCGGCGCCCGTCCTTCCCTCATCCGAACTGCACGGATGGGGGAAGGGGAACAGAAATTATTTATGCCAATATTTGCTACCTCCCAAATCGTGTTGAACCCTCCCCCATTTCAACGAGCGGAAATGGGGGAGGGCAGGGTGGGGGTCGGGTCGAATGCATAAACGCACCACCCCAAAAATCTTCAAGCGCGCCAAAGAGTTGCGCCGAGAGATGACGCCACAAGAGCGCAAACTTCATGCTCACTTACGCGCTCACCGCACGGGAGATGTCCACTTCCGCCCGCAGCACGCCATCGGCAATTACATCGCCGACTTTTGCGCCCCGCGCCGAAAACTCATCGTTGAATTGGATGGCAGTCAACATTTGGAGCAGGATGAATATGACGCAGAACGCACCGCCTTCTTTGAATCAAAAGGCTATCGCGTCCTCCGTTTTTGGAATAATGACGTGACGAATAATCTCACATCCGTTTTGACGCTGATATGGGATGCTTTGAAAGAGCAAGAAGCAAAAAAGCAATCAAAGGCTCGAAAACCGAAAGGCAAGTCATAAAAACCCCCTTCCCGTCCTTCCTCCATTCGACGATCACGAATGGGGGGAGGGGAATAGAAATTTTTTATGAAAATATTTGTCACCTCCCAACTCTTGTTGTACCCTCCCCCAATTGTGATCTTCAATTGGGGGAGGGCAGGGAGGGGGTCGCTTGCCAACAACCAACCCTCTACTCTCTTTTTGGAGTTAACATGGAAATCCTAAATTATATAAACGGCTCATGGATAAAACCATCCGTCACGGAATACTTCGATGTGATCAACCCCGCTACGGGACAGGTGATCGCCAGGACTCCTCTTAGCACAAAAGCGGATGTGGATGTGGCGGCAAAGGCAGCCAGTGCAGCTTTCCCTGGCTGGCGGAGTACACCGGTCAATGACCGCGTGCAGTACCTCTTCAAACTGCGTGACCTGATGCGCGCCAACCATGATGAGATCGCCAAACTCATCACGAATGAAGCGGGCAAGACATTTGAAGAAGCGAAAGCCGAAATGGTGCGTGCCTTCGAGAACATCGAAGTCGCCTGCGGGATGCCTCACTTGCTGAAAGGTGAATTTGTCGAAGATATTGCCCCGGGCATTGACGAATTGATGATTCGCCAGCCGGTCGGGGTGTGCGCCACGATCGCGCCGTTCAATTTCCCGGGCATGATCCCTTTCTGGTATCTGCCGTATGCACTGGCAGCAGGCAACACTTACATGATCAAGCCCTCCGAAAAAGTTCCCATGACCATGCAGTTCATCATGAAGCTCATCGAGCAGGTTGGTTTCCCGAAAGGCGTGGTCAATCTCATCAACGGCGCGAAAGAGACGGTGGATGGGATTTTGGAGCACCCTGTGATTCGCGCCATCACGTTTGTCGGCTCAACCCATACGGCGAAATACATTTATGCCACAGCTGCCTCGCATGGCAAACGTGTCCAGGCGCAGGGCGGGGCGAAGAATCCCGTCATCGTGCTGGCGGATGCCGACATGGAAATGGCGACCCGGATCGTCGCCGACTCTGCCTTCGGGTGTGCAGGCCAGCGCTGTCTGGCGGTCTCGTTCGCAGTGACGGTGGCGGAGGCGCGCAATACCTTTACCGAGCTGATCTGCGATGCAGCTTCGACGCGGGTGGTCGGCTATGGGCTGGATGAGGGCGTCCAGATGGGACCGCTCATCAACGCCGCGTCGAAGGCGAGAGTCGAGTCGTTGATTGGACTCGGCCTCCAGGAGGGAGCCGCTCTCCGCGTGGATGGACGCGGGGCTCACATCCAGGGCTATGAGGGAGGATATTTTGTGCGTCCCACCATCCTGACGGATGTCCCGCGCGAAAGTGAGATCGCCCAGACAGAGATTTTTGGTCCGGTGCTGAGCCTGATGCACGTTGAGACGGTTGATGAGGCGATCGAGCTGGTCAACAGCGGCCCGTATGGCAATCAGGCGAGCCTGTTCACATCCAGTGGATCAGCAGCCCGCAAGTTCAGGTATGAGGCGGAGGCGGGAAATATCGGCATCAATATTGGTGTCGCTGCACCGATGGCATTCTTTCCGTTCAGCGGCTGGAAGGAGTCGTTCTTCGGTGACATGCACGGCCAGGGAACGGACGCGGTCGAGTTCTTTACGCAGAAGAAGATAGTCGTGGAACGCTGGCCTAAAGAGTGGAGTAGAAGATTCTAATTTTCGTTGATAAGGAAGGAACTACTATGATCAAAGTTGCAAATGCGCCTTGTTCCTGGGGGGTCCTCGAATTCGACCTCGAAGGCGAGGCGGCAGGATACACCCAGGTCCTCGATGAAATCGCCGAGACCGGATACCTCGGCACGGAACTTGGCGACTGGGGCTTCATGCCCACCGATCCGAAACAACTGCGGCATGAAATTCATTCGCGTGGGCTGACACTGTTGGGCGCCTTCGTGCCAGTCATGTTAAAAGACCCAAATGCGCATGCTTCCGGTATCGAAGTGGCCGTGCGCACCGCGCGGCTCATGGCGGAAGCAGAAGGAGATACAGCGTTCATTGTCCTGTCAGATGACAACGGCAATATCCCCGCACGCACACAGAATGCCGGACGCATCTTACCTGAGCATGGTTTGACGGAAGCCGAGTGGAAGATCTTTGCCGAGGGCGCGGAAAAAGTAGCAGCGACCGTCAAGAAAGAGACCGGCCTGCGCACCGTTTTCCATCACCATTGCGCGGGGTATGTGGAGCGTCCCATTGAAGTGGACGTGCTAATGAAATCCACAGACCCAACCCTATTGGGACTGTGCTTCGATACCGGTCACTATTGCTTTGGCAGCGGCGACCCCATTGCAGGGCTGCATGCTTACAAAGACCGCATCTGGCATGTCCATTTCAAGGATTGTCAGCCGAAGGTTGCCAGACGGTCACGTGCCGAAGGATGGGACTACTTTACAGCGGTGCGCAATGGGATCTTCTGTGAGCTTGGCAAGGGCGAGGTAGATTTCCCGCTCGTCAAAGCCGAGCTTGAAAAGATCGGCTACGACGGCTGGATCGTCGTCGAGCAGGATGTGCTGCCCGGTATGGGCAAGCCAAAGGAGTCGGCGCGGCGCAACCGTGATTATCTCGCCAGCATCGGACTCACGTCGTCTGACGTCGTGAAAGCTTGATACATCGATACAAGGAAAACCATCATGACACAGAAAACCAACCTGCGCTTCGGCGTGATTGGCGCCGGACGCATCGGAAAGATTCATGCTGAGAATCTGACCACACGTATTCCTGGCGTGGAAGTGGCGGCGATTGCCGACATAAATTTGAGCGCGGCCAAAGAGGCGGCTGCCCGCTTGCACATTCCAACCGCAGGCGAAGACTATCGTGCGATTCTCTCCGATCCGACGATCGATGCCGTGGCGATCTGTTCCTCTACGAATACACATGCAGGGATCGTCATCGAGGCGGCGCAGGCAGGCAAACACATCTTCTGCGAAAAGCCGATTGACTATGCCCTCGAAAAGATCGATACCGCCCTGGATGCCGTTGAAAAAGCAGGCGTCAAATTTCAGGTCGGTTTTAACCGCCGTTTCGACCCGAACTTCCGAAAAGTGCAAGCGATGATCGTGGAAGGCAAGATCGGGACGCCACACATCATTCGCATCACCAGCCGGGACCCGGCACCTCCACCGGTCTCGTATATCAAAGTTTCCGGAGGCATGTTCTTCGACATGACCATCCATGATTTCGATATGGCGCGCTACATGACCGGGAGCGAGGTGGAGGAAGTGTACACCGCCGCAAGTGTGATGGTTGATCCGGCGATTGGCGAAGTGGGTGACGTGGATACGGCTGTGATCACACTTCGCTTTGCGAACGGAGCGATCGGAACGATTGATAACAGCCGCAAAGCGGTCTATGGATACGATCAGCGCGTGGAGGTATTCGGCTCACAAGGCATGGTGCAAGCGCACAATAACACACCCGATAATGATGTGTATTACTCCGAAGATGGCGTCCACTCCGCAAAGCCGCTATATTTCTTCCTGGAACGTTATATGGAGTCATTTATTGCCGAGCTGAAAGTTTTCGTCCAATGCATTCGAGAGGATACAACCCCACCTGTCATTGGTACGGATGGACGTTTTCCAGTTTTGATTGGCATAGCTGCCAGGAAATCCTATCTTGAAAATAGGCCGGTTAAGCTGAGTGAGATCGAGCAGCTTAGTCCTCAGCCCACCTAACGCAAATTCAGTAAATCACGATTTCATGTCACCCTCCCGAAGGACACACCTGCACCCACCGCAGGCCGTCTCGCCCCGTGGGCTCGCCGAAGGTACTGGGTGTACTTCCAGTACCTTACCCAGCCAAGTGAACAGGATTGAGTTCTCGCAAAGCAGCAAAAGCCGAATGGATGGCGCGCAAATAGAGTTTGGATTTGAGAGCAAAGTGATTGAGTTGGGTGTCGCCTTGGAGCAATTCGAGTTTGATGTAACCGCACAAAGCCGCAAAGAAATGATGGGTCTGAGTGGTCACCGTTTGGGTAGGTGACTTCTCTGTGGAGCGTTCCGTTTTCCGCACCAGTTCGAACCCAACGGGCAGGGATACGCCCTGGCTGTGATAGAAGCAGGTGACAAAGTTGATGCCCTTGAGGGTTCTCGGCTGGGAATGAGCCTAGTGCCAGCAGACGATGTCGTTCTCATCGGTGTATGGTTTCACGGCATTACTATCGTCCACAATCGCAACACCGTCTTCGCGTTCAATCTGGCGAACGTGCGGCCTGGCGATCCGCCCCAAATCTGCCGCTGTCTGTTCTTCACCTGCCAGAGACCGTTGCATTGGATCGTGGCTGACTTCGCCGTCCAACCGCGATGACAGTCCTGTCGCTGGGGTTTGCCCGAAGGCACTAATCAGGTAATCCCTGTACAAGTCTAGGCGTTTGCTGTTTTTCATGCGTCAAGTTTACTCAAAACTGCGTAAGGTGAGATAGTTAAGAGACAGCTCCAACAAGGCCAAATTCATATAGGAAGTTCGTTTGCAGATCGTCCGCAACGACCTGGAAGAGATGTTCCGGTTGGTTGATTCCTTTCAACTGATGCCTGGCCAAATCTCGCAGCGCCGCGCCCTTGGGCAGACTTCCGCGCACCTTGTCTGTCACTTCGTTGGAAAGCAGGATTTGCCCGCCATGCCCCGCGGACATCACGCGTTGGGTGGTAGCCAGGGTGACATAGCCCGTGTAAACGGTTGGCGCGGCAGGATCATTGAGTTGTGACGTGCCAATGTGGATCCCCATCCGCACTTTGACGGGCGAGGCAGTCCATGATTCGTTTTGGAGTTGTCGCTGTGCGTTGAGCGCGGCATTCAACGCGTCACTGGCGAAGTGAAACGCGGCGGAGAATGAATCACCCACGATCTGGAATACGTATCCCTTATGCGCTTCGATTGCCTGATTCAAAATCTCATTGTGCCGCGCAAGGAGAGCAGGCATCTCGTCAGGATGTTCCTGCGCGAGTTTCGTTGAGCCTTCGATGTCCGTGAAAAGGAAGGTGACGGTGCCGCAGGGAAGACTATTCATCGAGTCCCTCCAAAGCATAATCAAAAGCCGGCTCCAATGTCATGGCTTTTCCATCGGCTTCTGCGCGATAAAAGTCTGCCTCGCTTAATTCTGCGCGCGCAACTGCGGTATTCTTTTGCAGAATTGTTTGAATTATTGGGACTAAGAGCCTATCCGAATAACCCTGCGGCTCGAAAAGCGATGAGGGCGCAGGCAAAATGCAAGAAAGCGATATAGGCTTCAGGTTTCTTATCCCAACGGATCAAGATACGGCGAAAACGGTTCAACCAACTGTGAGTTCGTTCGACGACCCAACGGCGGGCCCGTTTTCCAGCTTCGCGCTTGATTTCTTTGGCTTCTTCCCCACGACTGCGAATGTGTGCGGTAAACCCGAATTCTTTCAAAATGGCGCGCACCTCATCGTAATCGTAGCCTTTGTCCAAGCACATGTTCTGCTTTTTCTTTCTCGTCGCTTTCGGTCTT
>DATFET010000132.1:0-6698 GCA_035250835.1 Anaerolineales bacterium | reverse complement strand
GTAGCTGGCGAAATAGACTGCAAAGGCGCCCAGCAGGGTGACGAGATCAGCCTGTTGTATCAATGGTCAGGCGTAGAGGAAGCTGCTCTCAACCAAGTATTGCAGCCCCTTGTGGATGCCTGTGGCATCGTCCTCAAGCCTGAGTCAACTCGTGATCAGGCTCTTCTGGATACCCGTGTCCAGGCAGGGACGCCTCCTGACGTTGCGTTCTGGCAGGTGGCACAGCTCGTCCAATATCAGGACCAGTTGATTCCCATGGATCAGCTTGGCGCCAATCGTGATAGCTACGCCGAATTTTTCATTGATCCAATGATGGTTGACGGCAAGTGGCTCGGCCTCCCAGTCAAAGCCGATGTCAAGTCGATCATCTGGTACAGCCCATCCAATTTTGAAGCGCTTGGCTATACCGTTCCTACCACCTGGGACGAGCTGGATGCACTGGTCGAACAGATGGCTACAGATGGAAATGTGCCATGGAGCCTGGGTTTTGAATCCGGCGATGCCACCGGCTGGACAGGCACTGACTTTATCCAGGATATTTTCCTGGTACAGCAGGGTCCGGATTACGTCAACGGCATCTTGGACGGCAGTATTCCTTATAATGATCCGGGTGTGAAACAGGCCTACGAGACCTACGGGAAATGGGCAACAGACCCCAAATATACTGTAGGCGGTACAGATGGTACGGTCTCCACCGCTTTCCTGCAGGCGATCTATAAGCCGTTTGCCGATCCCCCGGAGGCGATGATGGTCAAGCAGTCCGGCTTTGCTGGCGCGGAAATTGCAAAGCAATTCCCCGATCTACAGCAGGGAACGGATTTTGACTTCTTCGTTATTCCAGGCATCCAGGGTTTGCAGGGCTCTGTCGAACCCATGATGGCGTTCAACGATACACCCACCGTCCAGGCGCTGGTTGCTTATCTGTCCTCGGCACAAGGCGGCGCAGCCTGGGCTGGCGCGACCTTTGGTCTTTCGCCAAATCAAGGCGCAGCCGGTAATTACACCGATCCATCCCTTCAGAAATTTGATGAGGCGCTCGCCAGCGCAACAGGCTTCACCCCGGACATCGGCGACACCATCCCAAGCGGATTCGGCTCGGCCGAGTTCGAGGGCATAACAAATTTTGTGAACGGCGGTGATCTGGATCAAATACTTGAATCACTGGCTGCCAAACAAGCCGACTCGCTCGGTAAATAGTTCTTACAAGAATCATTTGGGGACGCCTCTACGGAGGCGTCCCCAGCGCTTCGCATGACAGGAGGATCCGATGAATCCAGAAGATGCTGCCAGCAATCGCGCGGCCGTGACAAAGCCAAAACCGGCTTCACGCGCTCAGAACATCCCAAGGATCATGAAACAGGGCCGAATGATCCCTTGGCTGTATTTACTGCCTGCCCTGGTTGTCATGACTCTCTTCATCGTATACCCCATGATCAATACGATCACACTCAGCTTCCTGAACAGGGACGGTACAGCCTCGGCCGCAACGACCTGTCAGGCAGGCCAAACATGCTGGGGTATTTTCGAAAACTACCACTATGCCCTTACTGCGGAATTTAACTTTAGTTCGCCTGCGGCGTTTTGGAATAGCTTTTGGCGATCCTCCTATGGAAACAACATCAAATGGATGGTCTTGATGACAGCAGGCACGGTGGGTATTGGACTGTTGTTTGCAGTGCTGGCAGACCGGCTCAGATATGAGCGGTTTGCCAAGGCCATCATCTTCATGCCTATGGCTGTCTCATTTGTGGGCGCCGGCGTCATCTGGAAATTCGTATATGACTACGGCACAAAGCAGGTCCAGATCGGTTTTCTAAATGCAGTCATTACAGCATTTGGGGGCCAGCCGATCCCATGGGTCTCCACGCAGGGGATCAACACGTTTATGCTGATCATCGTGGGCATCTGGATCTGGACCGGATTTTGTATGACCATTCTCGCCGCCGCACTCCGGTCGGTGCCAGACGAGATCCTGGAAGCAGCCCATGTAGACGGTGCAACAGAATGGGAGGCCTTCTGGAAGATCACAGTCCCCATTATTATGCCTACCATTTTGGTCGTGATTACCACCATGGTCATCAACGTCCTGAAATTATTCGACATCGTATATGTGATGACTGGCGGTAATTTTGGCACCGACGTGATCGCCAATCGTATGTACACCGAGATGTACAAGAATTTTAATGTCGGCCGTGGAACGGCGCTGGCAGTCATCCTCGTGGTCGCCATCATTCCCTTTATCTATTACAACGTCAGGCGCTTTATGGCGCAGGAGTCGATGCGATGAACCGCGAAAAGCTCAACAAGGTCATAAGTCGGATCCCCGTCCACGTGATCATCATCGGAACGATCCTGATCTGGATCATTCCGACACTGGGTTTGCTGATCACCTCCGTTCGCCCGGTCCAGGATGTAAACAGATCAGGCTGGTGGGAGGTTTTTAGTCCGCAAAGAAGCGCGACTGGCGCCTATGCCCAGTACTGTGAATCCTGTCACGGCGCCGACGGGAAAGCCATTCCCCAGGCAGACCTCTCCAATCCAGACGTCACTGCCAGATACGATCGTTCCTTGCAGCTGCTGGCGCTTCTGCGAAAGGATATCAATGGGCAACCGCATCTGGCTGGTAATCCTTTGCCTTCCCGCCAGGAGGCAGCAGATATCGCCAAATCCTTGAAGGGTTTTTCGGTCAATGGTGACACATCAACACCTCGCTTTACATTGAGCAACTATGTAGATGCACTGGTTGGCTATCGCGGTCGCAGCACGTATGCGGAGGAGTGTGCAGCGGGTACACAGCCACTCAATCTAACCTGTGATTTCTGGACCGATCTCCTCAACCCGCGCGGCATGGGACGTGCCTTTTTGAACAGCCTGCTGGTTACCATCCCAGCCACCATTTTGCCGATCCTGATCGCAGCCTATGCCGGTTACGCCTTTTCGTGGCTCCATTTCAAGGGGCGTGCCGTTTTATTTGCGCTCCTGGTCGGCCTGCAGGTGGTTCCCTTACAGATGACCCTGGTTCCAATCTCGCGGTTTTATGCCCAGGTGGGTCTCAATGGCACATTTCTTGGCGTATGGCTATTTCATACCGGATTTGGGCTGCCGTATGCCATCTACCTGATGACAAATTTTCTAGGCACTCTGCCGAACGACTTGTTTGAGTCTGCCTACCTGGACGGCGCCAATCACTGGACAGCCTTCTATCGGCTCGTGATCCCCCTGGCCATGCCCGCCATTGCATCGCTGGCCATCTTCCAGTTCCTGTGGGTCTGGAATGATCTTCTGGTGGCGCTGGTATTCCTGGGCGGTACGACGCCGGTGATGACATATCAGATCAGCAACATGGTCACTTCCCTGGGCGCCGGCTGGCATTTGTTGACCGCGGCAGCGTTTTTATCAATGTTGCTGCCGATGATCGTGTTCTTCTCCCTCCAGCGCTACTTCATTCGCGGCATGCTGGCGGGTGCTGTAAAGGGATAGAGGCCCGGCTGTCCACAATAATTTGGAATATGCTGCCAGCATGATCCCCATTGCCGTCTCTGGAGTCGCCATTGGCGGGTTGCAATGGTCCGTCCTCTATAAGCGTATCCACAAAGCCTGGCGCTGGGCAATCTTCAGTTCGCTGGGCTGGATTTTTGGGTATCTACTCTCGGTCCTTTTAATTCCGGACACCCAGGGATTTCTGATCGGTCCTTTAATGGGAGGAATTCTCGGCGTCGTGCAGTGGCTGATCCTGAAACAGGAGTTCGATTGGGCCGGCTGGTGGATTCCCATCAGCATCCTGGCATGGACGACCGGACTGACTCTCCTGCCCGGCGCTCTCACCTCGGGTGCCTTGCCCGGCGCATTAACCGGATTGACATTAGTGATCCTGTTCAGGTATGCATATCCGAAGGCAGTCAAATGATCCATGATGAGCTTTGGTATAAGGATGCAGTCTTTTATCAGGTCTACATCCGAGGGTTCAAGGACAGCAACGGGGATGGGTTTGGCGACCTGCGAGGTCTCGAGGAAAAGCTGGAGTACATCCATGAGCTGGGGATCGATTGCATCTGGCTGATGCCGATCTATCCGTCCCCCTTGCGGGATGATGGCTACGATATCGCCGATTATTACAATGTCGCAGAAATGTATGGCGATCTGGAGGACTTGAAGTCGCTGGTCAAGTCCGCTCACGCGCTCGACATCCGCGTCATCATGGACCTCGTGCTGAACCACACTTCGGACGAGCATCCGTGGTTCAAGGCCTCCCGTTCCGACAGAAACTCCCCCTATCGAGATTATTACGTCTGGAGTGATACGGACCGGAAATATCAGGATGCGCGCATCATCTTTTTGGACACCGAAGTTTCCAATTGGGCCTGGGACGAAAGGACCGCACAATATTACTGGCACCGTTTCTATTCCAGCCAGCCTGACTTGAATTTCGATCACCCCGCAGTGCAGGAAGAGATGTTCAACGTGGCGCGCTTCTGGCTGGAACTCGGCATCGACGGCTTCCGCGCCGACGCGGTCCCGTACCTGTTCGAACGCGAAGGCACGAACTGCGAGAACCTGCCTGAGACACATACCTATCTTAAGAAATTACGTGCAGTGATGGACAGCGAGTATCCCGGGCGCATCCTGCTGTGTGAAGCCAACCAGTGGCCCGAGGATGTACGTCCCTATTTCGGTGACGGGGATGAATTCCACATGGGATTCCACTTCCCCATCATGCCGCGCATCTACATGGCGCTCAAAAAGGAACGCCCCGATGACATGATCGAGATCCTCCGCCGCACGCCACCCATTCCAGAGAACTGTCAGTGGTGTATCTTCCTGAGGAACCACGATGAATTGACGCTCGAAATGGTCACGCCTGAGGAGCGGGATTGGATGTGGCAGCAATATGCCCCTGAGCCGCGCATGAAATTGAATCTCGGCATTCGCCGCCGCCTCGCCTCACTGCTCGATCATGATCGCCGCAGGATCGAGCTGGCGAATTCCCTGCTGTTCACATTGCCTGGCTCGCCGATCATTTATTACGGGGACGAGATCGGCATGGGTGACAACCTTGACCTGTTCGACCGCAACGGTGTGCGGACACCTATGCAGTGGGATGATTCACCCAACGCTGGTTTCACAACGGGGACTCCTTTCAGCGAGTTCGTCAAAGGTGATTTGGGTTATGAACGGGTCAACGTGGCGAAGCAGGTCGCTGACCCGCAGTCGCTTTTCCATGCGATCAGCCGCATGGTCAACATCCGCAAAAGGCATCACACATTCGGGCGTGGCTCCATGGAGTGGGTGGAAACGGATAATCCTTCACTAGCAGTCTACACCCGCAAATATCTGGATGAAACACTGCTGATCGTCAACAACCTGAGCAGCACAACACAATGGACTTCCCTGCCATTAGAGTTTCATGGGGAATACCTGGATTTGATCCCGAATACGGAAAGGCATATTGATGCGCCTCTCAGCTTGCAGCCTTACACTCACCTTTGGTTGAAAAGAAAATAATCAGTACTTCACGAAAGTTTAGAGGGTACCCGAAAACAAGGGTGCGGACACCGCGGTATCCGCACCCTTGTTTTCGGGCTTTTCCTGGGTGGTTCGTGATCACCTGATCGTCGAACCCCTTGATTTTCTGGTGATCCACTAACGGCGAGCTGAAGCCGCTGGTCGAGTAGGCGGTGTTTGTCCGCCGTATCGAGACCAGAAGTTTACCTCTCCCCCACAGTGTGCAGTAGCGCCATATTGGGCGGCCGCACCGCGCCGACCGGGAAACCGCAGACCATCACGACCTGATCTCCCAACTGTACAATATCCGAGCGCGTGAGCTCAGCATCGACAAAATCGAGCATTTCGTCCAGTGAGTTCGCAAACGGGACGAGGTGCGGCCTCACACCCCACATGAACGCCAGACGAGCCGCCGTCTCGCGGACGGGTGTGAACGCCATGATCGGCACGCGCGGCCTGATCTTGGACATCAGCCAGGCGGACTGTCCCTGGGTAGTGAAGCATACCACAGCGGTGACATTGATATCGTTGGCAAGCGCCTGCGCGGCTCGCGCCATCGAAGCCGCATCGCTCTGGTCGAACCCGCTCACGATCTGTTCGGCTCCCCACTCAAAGAAGTGTGACTCAGCTTCACACGCGATACGATCCATCATCTGCACCGACTCGACCGCATACTTCCCGATTGCGGTCTCGGCGCTGAGCATGACGGCATCCGTCCCATCGAAGATGGCATTGGCAACATCGGAGGCCTCCGCCCGGGTCGGTAACGGGTTGGTGATCATCGATTCGAGCATTTGCGTGGCCGTGATCACAAGCTTGGCACGCTGGTTGGCAGTACGGATGATATGCTTCTGCTGGACGGGGACATGCTCGGGAGGCAGCTCTACGCCCAGGTCGCCGCGCGCAACCATCACACCATCCCCGACCTCCAGGATCGCCTCCAGGTTTTCGAGGGCTTCGGGTTTTTCCAGCTTGGCAATCAGCAGCGGGAGGCGCTTTCCGTCGGAAAGACGTTCCATTGCATCGTGGACCGTTTTGACATCCTTGGCCGTACGCACAAACGAGACCGCGACCGCGTCCACGCCCTGCGCCAGGCCGAAGGCCAGGTCGGCTTCATCCTTTTCGGTGAAGCTGGCGATCCGCAATCGGACGCCCGGCAGGTTGATCCCTTTATGAGACGAGAGCCTGCCGCCGGT
>DATFET010000131.1:0-13360 GCA_035250835.1 Anaerolineales bacterium | reverse complement strand
TGCCGAATTGACGCTGACCTTGTCTGCGCCCGCCAGCAGGAGTTCCCGCATATCGTCCACTTCGCGGATTCCCCCGCCAACCGTCAATGGCATGAAGACGGTCTCTGCCACACGGCTGACCAGATCCAGCGTTGTTCGACGCCCTTCGTTGGTGGCAGAGATATCCAGGAAAACCAGCTCATCCGCGCCCTGCTGGTCGTACAGACGCGCCTGTTCGACCGGGTCACCCGCGTCCCGCAGGTTGACAAAATTCACCCCCTTGACCACCCGTCCATCCTTGATATCCAGGCAGGGAATAATTCGTTTTGCCAGCATCTACTCAACCACCATTTTTTTCAACGCATCTTTTAGATGGATCGTCCCTTCATACAGAGCGCGTCCGATGATCACACCCGCCAGTCCTGCGGCTCTTGCCGCGTCCACATCCCTCAGAGTATGCACACCACCGGATGCGATGACATCCAATTCGCTCAGGTCGGCGAGTCTGCGGGTCGCAGCAATATTTAACCCGCTGCCCAACCCGTCCCGCCGGATGTCGGTGAAGATAACGGTACGCAGGCCCAGGGTCCGCAGGTGAAGCGCCAGATCAGTTGCAGAGAGTCCACTGTCCGCCGTCCAACCGCGAAGGCGTACCAGGCCGTCTTTTGCATCGATCCCTACTGCGATTTGATCTGGTCCAAATTTTCGAAATGCTTCTGCCAGGGCATCGGGATGCTCGATTGCAATCGTTCCCAGGACAACCCGCTGGACACCCAACATCAACGCCGCCTCGATCGCGTCGAGTGAGCGCATCCCGCCGCCGAATTGGATATGGGCATTGAAACCCCTTGCGGCCTGTAAAATTCCTTTCAATACCTGGCGATTGGAGTCATCGCCCTCACCAAACGCACCATCCAGATTCACAACATGCAGCCAGCCTGCACCGGTCTCCAGCCAGCGCCGCGCTGTTTCGGACGGATCATCACTATAAGCAGTCAACCGCGCTGGGTTACCCTCCTTCAAGCGCACGACTTTCCCAGCGCGCAGATCGATGGCGGGATAAATGATAAAACTCATGAAGCCTCCAAAAAATTTTTCAGGATCTGCAAACCCACCTGTTGACTCTTCTCAGGATGGAACTGCACGCCGAAAATGTTTTCACGCTGCACCGCACATGCATAACGGAATTCGTACTCTGTATCTGCGATCACATCGGACGGATCATCTGCCTGACAATAATAGGAGTGATTGAAATAGACATACGCCCCATCCTGAAGCTGACGAAAGAGAGCCGACTCTTTCTTCGTCTTCACCTGGTTCCATCCCGTATGCGGAATCTTTAACGGCAGCGACTCTGCAAAGCGCACCACCCGTCCTTTCAACAGACCCAGGCCTTTGTGCTCACCCATCTCCTCGCCAACCTCGAACAGGGCCTGCATTCCGACACAAATCCCAAGCAGCGGAGTCCCGCGTACGTCGATCTCCATGACCGAGTCTTCGAGTCCTTTCTCCTTCAGCCCGGACATGAAATCTCCAAACGCTCCCACTCCCGGTAGAACGATACGCCTGCCCGATAAGACTCTTTTCGGGTCGTCGGTCCTTACGACTTCGGCTCCGACATTTTCAAGCGCCTTTTGTACCGAGCGCAGGTTGCCAGTCCCTGCATCGATCAGAATCACTTTTTCCATATTTGGCTCTCCGTACAGCGTTATCACGTTTTAGGATAACGTACCTTTCGTTGAAGGGACGATGCCTGCTCGACGCGGATCGATCTGCGTGCCGGCATCCAATGCCCGCGCCCAGGCTTTGAACAGCGCCTCCGCCTTGTGATGGTCATCGCGCCCATACAGGACTCGTCCATGCAAGTTACAGCGGGCTGTGACCGCGAACGACTCAAAAAAATGTGGAAACAACGTAGTCGGAATGTTGCCGATATAGGGAGTTTGCCACTCCGCCTGTATGACTGCATAGGGCCGCCCTGACAAATCGATAGCGATATGTGCGAGCGTCTCATCCATTGGGGCGAAACAATCAGCCATGCGGATGATCCCCTTGCGGTCGCTGAGCGCCTGGTCGAAGGCTTGTCCCAGTGCCAGGGCTGCATCTTCGACGGTATGGTGAACATCGATATGCAGGTCACCTTTTGCATGCAGAGTGAGGTCAAATAATCCATGCACGGCGAGGTGCGTGAGCATATGGTCGAGAAAGCCAACGCCTGTGGAAATGTCATGCTGGCCCGATCCATCCAATTCCAGCCTGATTTGGATTTGTGTTTCGTGAGTCTGACGTGATATTTGTGCAGATCGCATGTGTGCTCCTTAAGTTCCAAGTTGAAGGATTAATGGATAATGCTATAAATGAAGAGTGACCTTCCAACTTTCAACCTTTCAACTCCATCAACGCCTTCAATAACGCGTCCGTGTCTTGCGGCCGACCTATACTGATCCGAATGTGATCGCGCAGGCCGGGCTTGTTGAAATAGCGGATGAAGATCCCGTATTCCTGTGCCAGCCTGGACTTGAGATCAGCCGCATCGCGACTGATAACTTTGCAAAGTATGAAATTAGCATGTGTGGGATATGGCTCCAGGTATGGAATATCCTGCAAAGCGGAATATAAACGCGTCCGCTCGGTCATTAATTGTTGGACGACTTGCGTCAGTTCCTCCACATGCTCAAGCGAAACCTGCGCAGCGACGCTCGCGGCCACGTTGACATTGTAGGGCTGTTTCGATTTCCACAAGACCGGCATCAGCCAGTTCGGGAACGCGCCGTATCCGACTCGCAGGCCGGCCAGTCCCGCCCATTTGCTGAACGTACGCAGCACGACCAGGTTTTCACGCGAGGGAATTTGGCGAATGCGGCTCAAGCCAGCGCCCAGGTCTTCACCTGTAAACTCAATATAGGCTTCGTCCAACACAACCAGCACAGGCAGCGATAACAATTTGTCCATAACATCTGGCGCAATGAGGGAACCATCCGGGTTATTCGGAGAGGTGATAAAGAACAACTTCGGGCGATATGTGCCAACGGCTTGGTAAATGAAATCCATGTTGAGCGAGAAATCATCTTTGCGCGGCACTTCGATACAGCGTGCTGCATTGAGCTCTGCATCGAAGGAGTACATCCCAAACGTGGGCGGGCAGGAGAGGATACAGTCCTTCGGCTCGAGAAAAACCCTCATCAACAGATCGATCAGCTCGTCCGCGCCTGAGCCAGCCAACAGGTTATCTTCCGGAACACCTGTAAACGCGGCCAGCGATCTCCGCAGGGCGCGGCTCTCAGGATCTGGATAGATGTGAGGGAAGTGCAGCTTGCCGAGCGCCTCGCGGACGATCGGCAGCGGTCCGTATGGGTTTTCATTCGCGTCCAATTTGACGATCTGTGCAGGATCCCGTCCGATGCGTGCCGAGAGAACTTCGAACGGTTCGATGGGCGCGTACGGAGGTAGTGATTCCAGATGAGGGCGTACGTTCACACAGCCTCCTTTTTCAATGCATCCAGCATGGCTGTGTAGCGGGGCGGCTCCTCCTCGAAGATATACGTGACAGGTGAGACAATAATGCCGCTGCCGCCAATGCTTCTTAATTCACCGATTGCGTGCGGCAGGCGGTCGCGGCGGACAACGATACTGACCGAAAACCATTTAGTTTGAGCATCTCGCACAACGACCGGGCTGATGGTCGGTCCCTGTAAGCCTCCAATGATGGTCTGTGCAAACATTTTCCGGGCGATCGAGTCGGGGTCTTCTCCGCGCATGTTCGCAATGATCAGCAGATTTTCCCTTGCCCGCAGATGTGCTTCTATATATTCGAGCAGCCGTCGCGCCATCTCCAGTGCATTCGGATTGACCTGCAGGGATTTTTTGTTAGCAATGAGTGCCGCCTGAGAAGGCTGGATCAATCCATCTGTCAGGGCGCGCAGGCGGTTGTCCTGAAGGGTCTGCCCTGAGGAGACCAGGTCAGAGATAATATCGGCATACCCAATGGTTGGCGCAGTCTCGAGTGTGCCCTCAGCGGCGATCAATGTATGGGGGATGTCCTGTCGGTTGAGGAACCGTTCCGTCAGGACGGGAAACTTTGTCGCTACACGCAGCGGATGATCGAATGTATTTACATGCTGCTTCAATGAGTCAACGTCCGTCACGAAACTCCAGGCTTCGGGTACCGCCAGCATGAGCGCGCAGTGACCGAACCCCAGCGAGTCGTGCAGGACAAGGATCTCTCCATTTGAGCCGCGCTTTTCCTCGATCACGTCCAGGCCTGTCAAGCCAAAATCCACACTGCCCTGGCGAACACTGACAACGATATCGCCGGGCCGTTGAAAGATAACAATCAGCTCTGGCAGTGCAGGCATCTTCGCCTGGTACTGACGCGGATTCGACTTATAGATGGAAAGACCGCACTCTGCCAGAAAATTCAGAGCGTCCTCCTGCAGGCGTCCATTGGAGGGGAGTGAAAGACGTATGCTGGTTGGATTGTTCATAGATTTTCCTCGTGATTTCAATCCTCGTTTCAAGCGGATGTGCTGTTGGAATACTACTCCATGAGCAACAATCACAGTGTGACTATGGATTAACAGCTGGAAACAAAAAGCCCGACCAAAGGTCGGGACTTGATGAGGTGAATAACGGCTTCCTATCTTCGAGCTACAGGTACGCGCAGCCAAACCTCCCGACCATGCGGGGTTGAATGGAGTGATGGTGATGGCTGCGTGAGTACAGGTCGTTCATGTTGGATGGCAGTATATCAATGCATGGATGATTTGACAAGCGATTGATTCGGGCATCGCTTACTATGTTGCTCGGCCCGGAAGGTTGATGGCACATCAATGGACTCCAAACTATGTCAAGCATCCAGTAAAAAAATTGGTAATGTCAGCCTGAATTATTAGCCTAAATTTTCAGTCCTGCTGTTAGTTTGTTCTAGCACTCCAACAAGATTAAGTTGGAGGGCAGATTAGGCTGCAATTCCAATAAAGAGCCCTCCAGTTTTAGATTGACCGAGTACTAGTCGTCATTGTGTTCCGGATTTGACATTGCAAGCCAATTGCTCGCCGCCCGCAGCGCGGCATTGCCCGCCTCCCCGATCGTCTGGGTGGCAGGGAAGATATTCTCCTCGCCGATCAGGTGAAGAGTCCCGGTCCGCTCGAGCTGATACTGGAGCGTGGAGGAAACACCTGCCAGTATCAGCTTGCCGCCGTTCGCCTGTAGAGATGTCGTGTATCGGCGTAAGGCTGTGATCACTGTGGCGCCAATATCATCATAGCCGCGCAGCAGCAGGATCACTACCGCCCGTCTCGTGCCTTCGGCAGTTGGCAGGCCCTTCTCGAATGTATCTGCTGCGGCATAGAAAAGATTTCCATAGATATACAGGACTGTGGTCCTGCCTGATTCAAGCTGCGCGGGCGCTGGCTGTTCGATCGGCCAGCCGACATCCTGAGCAACCCATTCGACGACCCGCAGTGTATTCGACTGCTGGAAAACGAACAACACGATCGAGATTACCACACCCAACAGCACGGCATACTGAAGCGGCATGATCAACGTGGATACAAGGGTGGTGACCATGATGGTGCGGGAAACCTTGTTTGTCTGCCAGACCGTCTGGATGGCATTCACATTGACCATTTGAATCCCGGCGACGATCACCAGCCCGGCCAGGGCTGGCATCGCGACCAGCTCGACCAGGTTGGCAAAAAGCAAAACCCCGGCTGTGACGGCGAGCCCGGCAAAGATATTTGCCCAGCGGGATTGAGCCCCTGCGTTGACGATCAGCGCGGACCCCGAACTGGAGCCGCCAGCCGGGAGGCCACCGAATAAGCCGCCTGCCAGGTTGGCGGCTCCCTGACCAAAGAAATCCCGTGATACATCCGAAAATTTTCCGTCAGGGTTGGGGTATGTCTGACTAATCCCTGCGCCCTGGACAAGTCCGATGATGCCGATCGCAATTGCAGGAAAAATAAGTTGAAGAATGAGCTGCCGGTCAGGAATTACGAGACTGGGCAGGGAGCGTGTCACATCAGCGATATCGCCGACCTGCTTGACATCTGCGGTAAGGAATCGGTTCAGCAGAATGGCGGCCGCGGAGGCGATCAGAAGGGCAAGCACCAGGGAAAACCGGGTCAGGCGGGTTGAACCCAGCACGTATACAAGCAGGATGGTCAATAGGCCGATCGCCAGGGATGCCCATAAGATCGATCGGCGGTTCAGCAGCAGATCCGCCAGCTGTTGAAGTTTGCCAGAGTAGGAGCTGTAATAACCGGTGAGATCACCAAGCTGACCGATGATGATCAACACAGCCACGCCGGTCATAAAACCGGTCATCACAGAATAGGGAATAAAGCGAGTCACCCAGCCCAGACGAAGCACCCCCATGAGGACCTGGAAAATTCCGATCAAAAACACCAGGGTGGCCAGAGCGGTTACCCTGTCACCTGACGGAAACGTAATCATCGTATCGCCAGCTGCCACGGCTAATGCACTGCTGGTCGAAACATTCATAAATGTTGCGCTGGTGAACAAAGCTCCAACCGGTGTTGCCACCATCAGAGTGTATAAGCCCAGCACAGGATTAACACTTGCCAGTAGGGCGTGAGCCATGGACTGGGGAATATTCACCAGGGCAAAGGTGAGTCCCGCTGTCAGGTCTGAACTTAGAGTTTTCTTTTCCGGTTGGATTGCTTCCATGTTTTGGTTGTCCAGCTTCCTAATGTCGATTCATACAGAGCCTGGACATGATATGCTCAATTTTTGGGCTTCCCAGCCTCATGCTCAGACTTGATCACTCCCTTCACTCTTTTCCACATGCCCTGTAGGGTCGCGGCTGCCTCTGCCCTTTCTGCCTTATTTTCCTCACCCGTATAACGCATCAGGATCGCTACCGGACGTGTGCCATCAAAATTCTCCATGATGATCAACACCAGGAGGGTCATCGGAACAGCCAGGATGGCGCCGATTCCACCTAACAGGTAGCCCCAGATGAACAACCCGACAAACACGACCACCGGTGAAATCTTTAGCCTGTCGCCCATGACCTTGGGCTGGTAAAAGTTCTGCACACCACCGTTGATCACAATATAACCGACCAGGACAATCAGGGCGGTCTGCAAGCCATACTGGGCATACGCCAGGAGAACAGGCGGGATCAGGGCAATGATGAAACCCACCGAAGGGATATATCCCATGAACCATGAAAGCATTCCCCACAACAGTGCATAATCCACACCCAGGAAAAGCAGGAAGATCGTATTCCCCAGACCCACCAGAAAGTTGACCCCGGTCAGGATGGTCATGTATTTACGCACATCCTCAGTGAGGGATGTTATCCGGCTGATCGCCGGGGTATCTGGATCCAGCCCGAGGCGCGAAGGTGTGGGCAGGGACATGGCAGCGCTGATCATAAAAAAGAAGATCACCAGGGCCAGTCCGAATTGGACCAGCAAATCAAGGATGTTCGACAAGAAGTTCTGCGCGATCGGGCCTATGGCGTCGATCTGTATCGTTGTCGAGGACAGATCCTCTGCGGCCTGTTCCGTTACACTCGCCATGTAGGTCGGCAGACTGGTAGTCAATTGGGTGATCGAGAAAAAGATCGTCGTAATGACCAATCCAAGCAGCAGGACAACCATCAGGATGCTCAGCACCAGCGCCAGCCAGCCGGGCATGCCGCGTTTGGTCAGACGGCTGGGGACCGGCAGAACGGTGATGGTGATCACAACAGCCAAAAGGATCGGATTGATGACCGAGGCGGAAGCCCGGATCCCGAACATGATCACGAAGACGGCAGCAAAGGCAACCAGATACATGACCAGCCGGCTGGTTAGATTACCGGAAAGATTATCCATGCTCATTCCTCCATGCGATTGCTGATAGTTGTTCGATGTATCTGATCGTCTTCGTCATTCCTTAAATTGTAGCACTATTATAACCATAGTCGAAAACAATTTCGGATTCGAGTGTATTTATAAACGCTTCCCCCGCTTCCCAGATCGGTCAAAGCAGCAGGAAGACTCTGGTAAAATAATGGTCGTCGAAAATACATTCCTTGATGTTTCACGAATGCTTCCAAAAGAATTGTTGATGTAGTCGTCCAATTAGTTGTATTTTCGACACAAGACACATTGCCCCCGTAGCTCAATGGACAGAGTAACAGACTTCGAATCTGGTGGTTGTCCGTTCGAATCGGACCGGGGGCGCCTCTGCCATGTATGACTCCCACTGAAGATGTTAAGCTCTTGCGATTGCTGCTTGCCCGGCTCGAACGCGTGTCTGTGGATTCGTATTGGGCGCACAGAGCCAGCGGTCTTCGCGGTTCGCTTCTAAAAAATCTTGAGGAATTGGAAAAAGGTAAACCTGCAGGCCAGACTGAAAGAAGCGAGCTGATTTCCTCGGCATTTACAATCCTCACCCGAGCCGCCCGGGAAAAACGGTGAGATGATCTTCTCACGCTTCCATTCAGGCTGCTGACCCCGACCTGGCCTGGGTTCGCACCAGTACAGATGCGCGGGCGGAAATGCAATTCGCGTTCAAGAAATCCCTTATCGGTCCCGTATTTATGCTGGGGGTGGTGGCAGACGCTGGGTTGAAGGATGTATCCAAATTTTCTGATAATGATTATTTTGTGGAGGCCGAGGCGGGCTCTCCGTTAAGAAACGGGCAATATTACCCGTTCGGTGTAGTCTATGCAGTGGATAACACCTGCTGGGAAGCCTATGATATGCAGAATTTGGGTTTTATATCCATCTGCTGAAGTCCCCGCTACCAATAGACAACCGGAGAATACCTCTTCAACTCTATCCTATCCCTGAGTTACTTGCTGATTTGGCCACGAGAAATAATTTTCTTCAGAACCTGTGTGCTGATTCTTGGCTCTCAAATATATATCCCACCCCATGGACTGAATGTATGTAACGCGGGTTTTTGGGACTTTCTTCAATTTTGCTGCGGAGAGTCGAGATGTAAACGTGGACGATATCAATATTTCCCCGATATTCTCCTCCCCAAACATTGGCCAGCAGCTGGTCATAGGTTATTACCTTGCCTGCATACTTTTCCAGGTATAACAGGAGGCGGAACTCAGTGGGGCCACACTTAACCTGTTTACCATTAATTAGAATTTGATGTCTCTCACTATCTATTGTCAGATAACCATCATTGTACTTGAAAACAAGCGTACTTCCACTTTGATGCCTGCTACGGCGCAATAATGCATTTACGCGAGCCAGCAGGATCTGCGCGGTGAAGGGCTTTGGCAAAAAATCATCCGCTCCTAACTCCAATGCCTGTATAACATTCTGTTCTTGATTCAGGGCGGTTAATATCATCAGTGGGGCATTCGAGATCTGTCGAATTTTTTGGCAGACCTCGAATCCATTAAACCCTGGCATCAGAATGTCCAGTAAGATCAAGCTGGGCCGGTGGATAAGTAATTTATAGAGCCCTTCAGATCCATCGCGCGCCGTTATGACCTCAGCCCCAGCGCTTTTGAAAATATGACTGGATAGTTGAAGCAGGTCGAAGTCATCATCAATTAGAAGTACTGTTTTGCCTATCACGATCTTAATCAATTAGAGAAAAGTGAGTTTTGACAGTCCCGACATTGCATGACAGTGGGGATGAACGTACATTTTTTCCATATGCATGACGAAGAAAATAAAGATTGGTTACATAGGAATCCGACGATTTTGCATGGGGTTTTCTTTGGATTCGATCCAGTTTCACCCTCACGGTTTGTTGTTCCATTAGGCTGAACAGTCAAAAATCAAATACAATCTGCCGATTATCCGTTGGTTACTGAACCCGCTGAACAATGCGGATATTTAATTGGAAAAGATCGAGCCCACACAGAAACAGTAGGACACTACACAGTGAAGTCGTTCCACTCCATTCGTAGTCCACAACAAACGCTGAAAAAGATAATAATGTCAAAGATCCTCGAGCTATATGCGATGTAGCAGCCAGCCTCCCGCAGAGTAAACAGAATACTGCGGGATTTTACTGCGATCTTCCGACAAGCCTCAGCGGTAGCATGGTCTGGTTCAGAGATACAAAACCATAAAAGCCGTTAAGGATGAACTATTAATATGATCCACTGGAATAATGCGTGACACATTTGAGAAGTCGTATCAAGTGGTTGCTTACGAACCAGAACATCTTGGCAGGTCCCTTCGTAATTCGAGCGCGTTGCTGTTTAATTTGATGCACATACATTCGAGTCCAATAGAATTTCATATCGAGCTTGTCAAGTTTTTTTAGCCTCGCATTTGTTTTGCAAGCCGTCTACCAACTTTTAAAGCCGGCTGAAGGATCATTTATTAAAGATACTCGAGCGCTCATGCGAAATCGGGATTGCGTTCTAAGAAATTTGTAGGAATTTTCAAGGAAATTATTAAGAATACCGAACTAATATGTTAATAGGTTATTAACATAATCTAGCATTATTCTTTCACCTCCGCGACATTTTCTCGGGAATTGTTTGAAACGGTGAAACAGGATAATACCTGTTCACCATTAAATTTATTTAACTCATTGTTTATTATCTGAAGTCTTTCTCCTGCTCGTCGCATTATGAGGTGCCCGCTGACAATATTTATTTGTCGGCAGGCACGAGTTAATTAATACAGAATCTAATACGTTGAATTCGTATGTGACCAGCGGCAAACCCTTTAGCGAACTACCTGGTTAAGCAACTCTGCACTCTTGAATTGCATTTTCCCCACATCAAAGCTTACATCGCCAATTGGCAACGCCAATAATAAATCTATATTTTTTTAGGCTTCGTTTAATCCAGGAATCATTCAGGAGGGACAGATCGGCGCAGAAGACTGTGTGGGGCAATTAAAACACACAGGAGGGCACCAAACCAGTTAAGGCAAGTACGGAATAGGTGCTGCGGTAATTTAATAACGTCATTGGACCCAACATTAATTATCTAGATGTCGGAATGGCGGAGCATGTTTTGGAAGAGGGTGGCTATTTGTCAGGTATTACTCATTGAGTTCTCAGCAAGTCTCACTACTTCCTCGCAAGCGTCCTTCGCTGCGACCATCCCATCCCAGAGGTGAATAGAAGAATTTCCTTCTGGATTAAAGGAAAATGTATCCCGATGATTTACAAGAGCACTCGTTTTACAAACCCCATATCAGCTTGCATGCTGGCGCTGATTCTCTCACTTGCTTCGATTACAGCCATCTCTGCACAAGCCAACGAACCTTACATCTGGCGTGTACCATCAATGGAGTCTGATCAAATCGGGCCGCTACATCCAGTTGGTCTGTCATTTTCATCCGGATCGGAGACCTTCTACGTGGTGGAGGATCGAGGGCAGGGACAGGCTCCGGCTGCTAATTCTGACGTCATCGGAATTACACCTTTTGCAGATCGAAGAGGCGCGGCCCGGATCGCTGCACTCGTTGAAGATCCGCTCAATATGGTTTTCGATAATCAGAACAACCGTTTGATTGCCTATCTGCCAACCCCCGGTCAACTACTGGAGGTGCGGGAAAACCCCAGTGGCAGTCTGGATCGAATCAATGTGATTCGTCACAACGCCCGGCGTTTTGGCATCCAGGATCCACAAGGCATGGCGCTGGATGAGGGGCGTGGAGGTTTGTTCATTCTGGATGCAGTCGGGCCGCGGATCGTGCGAGTCCAGCTGGGGCCTGCCAGAAGCTTTACGGGAGGACGGATATCTGTAATAGATTTACAGTCAAGTGGATTGGTTAATCCACGCGGCATCGCTTTTGACCCGACAACCGGCCACCTGCATGTGTTCGACCTGATCGATCAAAAGTTATATGAATTGTCTCAAAATGGTGGGGTATTAGCCACCCGCAATCTGGCTCAATTCGCCCTGAAAAGCCCGCAGGCGATGGTCTTTGCACCCAGTGGCGACCAGACGGACGATCCATCGCAGACCAGCTTATTCCTGGCTGACAGCGGTTTGATCATGGGGCGCGGCAGTTCACAGGTCCAGGCAGAATCGAGTGCGCCTTCTCAAAGCACTGGCCAGATCGTGGAGTTGTCGCTCCTGGCACCGGCAACGCTCCCACCGGGGATTACCCTTAAGTCAAGCACGCTGGTGCAAATCATTGATACCTCCAATGCCGCGTGGAATCCATCTGCACCAGACCCGGCTGGTGCAGATTTCTGGCCGTTAACGGGTAGACTCCTGATCGGCGACAGCGAAGTGGACGAAATGCCTAATTACTTTACGGGGAGCAATGTTTTCGACGCGACATTGTCTGGAACACTGGTCTCTACCTGCAGCACGACTAATATCTCCCGGACCGGATTCTCAAATGAGCCTACAGGTCTCGCGATCGACCCCAATAACAACCGCGTCTATTATTCGGATGATGACAGCAACAAGATTTTTGAGGTCGGCCTGGGACCGGATAATACTTTTTGTACATCTGATGATGTTTTAACAACTGTGAACATTGGCTCGGTTTACAATATTCAGGATGCCGAGGATATTGCATATGGCAACAACACCGTCTTCCTTGCGGGCGGATCTGACGGGGAGGTTTATATCATACCTCTTGGGGCGAATGGAGTGTTAGGCGGGGGAGATGATGGGCCCATGACCCACTTTGATACTACCTCTCTCGGCTTTAGCGTTCTCGAAGGCCTTGGGTACCACTGGGACAATGGCACCCTCCTTTTAATCAGCGATGGTGACAATGATAAATATCTAGGGGAGGCAACGCTCACAGGGACGTTGCTCAATGCTTATAATTTAAACTATTCGGGACTCTCGCACCGGGAAGATGTTACATTGGCCCCAGGCAGTCAAAATCCAGCGATCAAAAATTTCTATGTGGTTGACCGTGGGGCTGACAATGATAATAATCCAAGCGAGAATGATGGGCAGATTTGGGAGATCAATGTATCCGGTCCTGGCACACCCACACCGAGTCGGACACCGACCTCTTCACCGACTCAGACCTCTACTTCGACTCCAACCGATACTTTTACGCCCACTTCAACATTTACAGAAACCTCCACCGTTACGCCCGGTCCATCACCGACTTCTTCGCCCACAATTACTTCGACCTCAACACCTACTGCTACCTCCACCTTTACGCCCGGTCCATCACCAACTTCTTCACCCACAGCTACTTCGACCTCGTCACCGCCCGGTAATTCCTTCCTTGCCTCGTTCGCAAGCAATGGCAGCGTGGGAGGCGTAACCTTCGCTGATGAAGATATTCTGAGCTTCGATGGCTCTGCCTGGACTCTGTTCTTCGATGGGTCAGACGTTGGGGTCGGGGGCGTGGATATCTATGATTTCTACCTCCTGGACCAGGATTCCATTCTGCTGGCTTTTACCGCCTCGGTCACGGTGGGAGGTCAGACCTACGCCCCCACGGATATTGCA
>DATFET010000128.1:0-14103 GCA_035250835.1 Anaerolineales bacterium | reverse complement strand
GGCTGGGTTGAAACCCGCCGAGGATTACATGCGTCGTTTCCCGCACCAGCTCTCCGGCGGACAGCGCCAGCGCGTGGTCATTGCCTGCGCGCTCGTCCTCGAGCCCACCCTGCTGCTCGCCGATGAGCCGGTCTCCATGCTGGATGTGTCGATCCGTGCAGAGATCATTAATCTGCTTGCCGATCTGCGCGAATCGCGCGGTATCTCCGTCATCTTTATCACGCATGATCTTGGCACGGTTGGCTACTTTGCGGACCGCGTCGCGGTAATGTATCTCGGCCGTATTGTGGAGATTGGAGCGATGGAGGAGGTTCTGACAAATCCGAAGCATCCCTATACACAGGCACTGCTCTCGGTTATCCCGGTACCGAACCCTCGCCTGCGAAAAAAGCGAGTGATCCTTCATGGCGAGACGCCGAACCCGATCAACCTGCCTTCAGGTTGTCGCTTTCACCCACGCTGTCCTGTGGCGATCGACATCTGTAGTCAGAACGATCCGCAATTGTTGCAGGTCAGTGAGTCGCATCAGGCGGCATGTCTGTTGCTGGCGAAATAAATAGACAGTTTTGCTGCGATCCCTCGGGCGGCATCCTCAGCGCAGGGAACAAATTGTCAACTTTTATTGGATATATTCGGTGCTATCAAACTTTTCCCGTTGGCTGACTTATATACTTGCAGTGCTTTACGCCGTCCTGGGAGCATTGCTGTTCTTCTTCCCTGAAACTCTCTCAACAGTCTTCGCCTGGAAGGTGACTGCATTCATGACGATGACGATCGGAGGCTGGTGTCTGGGAAATGCCTGGCTGGCGTGGATCACAGCCCAACGCTGGCAGTGGAACCTTGTGTTCAGCGCACTGCTCTATTTATGGCTGTTTGGGGTGGGTGAGCTGCTCATCGTTTTCAATTTCCGTGACAAATTGGCTCTCGCCCATCCGATCGCATGGCTGTATTTGATCACCCTGCTCGTCAATACACTGGCCGCACTGATCGGTTTCATAGACTGGCTGCGAATCCGTCCATCCGCAAAATCCTCGGGGGCAGGCTTTACCGGCTTTCAATACGGCAGCCTGATCGCATTCATTATTTTTGTCGGGTTTCTTGGCATCTATGGTCTGACTGCTCAGCTCGGTGCGCCCGGAACGAACGGCGGCATCTTTCCTGAGATCATGACTCTCTTTACTCTGAGAAGTTTTGGAATGTTTTACCTGTGTATTGCACTGGCAGTTGTTCCATTTCTTTGGAACAGGAACTTCAATGCTATCCTTCACCATTCCATCGCTTCCTATGGATTGATCATCTTCATTACAATCGCCGCGTTCGTCTATTTGCGTCTTTTTGATTTTGCAGCAAAACTTGGCGGCGCTCTGTACTTCCTTGCCTATCTCGCTGTGGGTATCCCACTCCTTTTCATATTCCGTAAACACGGCACTGGTACACCCGAGTGATCGACATTACCAGCCCCCAAAACCCGCGGGTCAAACAGATCGTCAAACTGCGCGATGATAAGAAGCAAAGGCAGCAGGACGGATTGATGTTGGTCGAGGGGTATGATGAGATTTCTCTTGCCTTGTCCGCTGGATATATACCACGTACGCTCCTGACCGCCCCGGAGCTTGTCCGCCGTCAAATGGGGCGGGAGATGGCCGCTGAGGTCGTGACCGTTTCCCCCGCGGTGTTCGAGAAGATATCCTACCGTGAGAACCCGGATGGCTGGCTGGCGATTTTTCCAGTCCCGCGCGTTTCGCTTGAAACTCTGAAATTAAGTGGAACGCCGCTCATCATCGTCGCCGAATCGATTGAGAAGCCGGGCAACCTGGGCGCGCTCCTGCGCACGGCGGACGCCGCCCGCGTGGACGCAGTGCTGGTCTGTGACCCGCGTGTGGATGCTTACAGCCCGAATGTCGTGCGGGCCTCGCGGGGTACTTTGTTCACAGTCCCAGTTGTGGAGACGCGGAGCGCACAGGCGCTCGTCTTTTTGCAAAGACACGGAATCCGAATCCTCGCTGCGACTCCTTCTGCGGACGTGGAATACACGCGGCAGGACCTGCGCCTCCCGCTGGCGGCCGCGGTGGGAACCGAGGATCAGGGGCTGAGCCGGCTGTGGCTGGACCAGGCAGACGTGCGCGTGAAAATCCCGATGCTGGGAAAAGTCAATTCATTGAATGTCTCGATCGCCACCGCGCTGATCGTCTATGAAGCGGTGCGGCAAAGACTGGGTTAGATATTGAGTGAACTGGGTCGTTCTCGTCCTGCTGCTCATTGTCGTTGGTTTCATTCTCGACCGTGAGATCTATTTTTACGAGGGGGCACACCTGGGACCACGGGTACAGTCCTGGCTGTATGACCGCTGGGCAAGGAAGTATGACGCCGGGAAGAGAGCGAGCCAGCTGCAGGATGATGAAATGCTCGCCAGCCCTCTGCTCGAAAAATTGAATGGCATATCAGAGCCATTTATTCTGGATTTTGCCACAGGCACAGGCCGCCTCTCATTTGCCGTATTAAATCAACCCGGGTTCAAAGGCAGGATCATTGCCCTCGATATTTCACCAGGGATGCTGGAACAGGCGGCAGTAAAACTTGACGGGTTTGCAGGTCGTGTGGAATTCGTCTGTCACAAATCCATGCCCCTGCCGTTCCCTGACGCGGTGTTCGACGCGGTGGGCTGTCTCGAAGTACTTGAACTGCTGCCCGATGCGCGTTCCGCCCTGCTGGAGATGTCCCGTGTCCTGCGCCCGGGCGGAGTCCTGCTCACCTCGCGCGGCACCGAAGAGTCAGGGCGAAAACGCAAGGTCAAAAGTGAAGCGGAGCTAACATCTATGCTCAAGTCTAGCGGCTTCGAGGAGATCCAGATCACAAAGTGGTGGAAACTCTTTGACCGGGTCCTTGCCAGGAAGTCCGGTGGTTCATCAGCAGTCGGCGTCAAATCGTTGACAGAGGTACTGAAATGCTCATCATGCGGTCAGACTTCGTGGACGCGGTCACAAAACTCACTGCGCTGCACCAGTTGTGGAAATGAACTAACCGTTAAAGAGTCGGGAATTGTGTTGAATTAAACCTTTAGCAATTCTCTTAATTTCTATTCCGGGAATATTGCGAAACATACGATGGCAGCGCGATATCCTTGGATTGGCGCTCATCACGGATGGGGGAGAGAGTCGTTTGCTCGATGGGCAGAACCCCCGCCCAGACCGGCAAATCATAATCCTCTTCCTCATCAACAGGCGGGCCTACACGGACTTTGGCAGACGCCTCATCGATCCTGATTGAAACCACGCGGGTTGCATCCATCTCCTTGCGGTTGGGAAGGCGCGCCTCCTGCCACCGCCCGGGGATCAAATGCTCAGTGACCGCTTCCAGGGCTGCTAATTTTTCGGCCTCATCTTCAATCATGCGGCCCTCACCGAACAACACCACCGACCGATAATTCACCGAATGATGGAATACTGACCGCGCCAGCACCAGCCCATCCACGATGGTTACTTCCACGCAGACCGGGTGGCCGGCTTCGATATGTTTGAGCAGGCGGCTGGCTTTTGCTCCGTGCAGAACGATAGTGTCATCCACTCGCGCGAAGTTGATCGGAATAATGTACGGCTGCCCGTTTTCCACAAAGCCAACGTGGCAGATCAGGGCTTCGTCGAGAATCCGATAAATGGTCTCGCGGTCGTAGTGCCCTCGCCGGGGGAGACGTTTGATGCGGGTCTTTGCTGTTTTGGCGAATCGGGTCATTTTTTGTCCTTCTTCCATGTTTTGCCTCGCTGGAGATTTTCTACATTTTCATCTTACTGTAATTTTACCTGCCAAATTCCAGGCGGTTAAAAGTAGGGGAATCCCTACGATGTGGCTGCGGATTTTTTGACAGACTTCAAAAACTCAGAATATCCGGGGATTTTAGTCGTTATTGTTAAAAAGGAATATCCTATGACGTTCACTACATTTTTTTACCTGGCGCTCGCGGCCTGGAGGCTGGCTTCTCTCGTTGCCAACGAGGATGGCCCCTGGATGATGTTCCGCCGACTGCGGGAACGTGCCGAGCAATGGTGCAGGAAATACCGATTTTGCCGCGAATTCGGAATCTACGAATTGTTCTCATGCGAATGGTGCAATTCAGTCTGGATTGGCGCAGGGCTGACGTTGCTTTATCTCTGGCTCGGAGAAGCAATCCTCTACTTCGCCCTGCCATTTGCCCTTTCCACCGTAGTGATCATTATCAAATATATCGTTCAGCTTCTCCAGACTGCGCAACAATACTTCGAAACTGCCAGATCTCACAAATAATTTCACATCGAATCTTTAACAGGGCACACGTAATCAGGGTGTGTGACCGCGCCCAAAACCATTATATTCAGACGGGATAAAGGTTTGCTATTTTGCAAGACTTTCCCAGTAACTTTTTACAGATTCTCCGTCAAGTATTCAACAATTCGCACTATTTCGGTCGATCACTCGACTGGCGCATCCTGCGGTCTCAAGGAGTATGGAATGTTTGCTGTTCTTAAATGGATTTTTGTTATATTAGGTACGGCGCTTGCCTGGCTGATCGGCGGCTATACGGTGGAATATTTCCGGCCGTATAAAAGAAAATAGACCAGTCGTAAAGTGCGCAATTTTTGGGGTCCCGTGCTTTCGCACGACCCAGCTACCGCAAATGGAACGTCCCGCAGTGTACCTGCGGGACGTTCAGCTAATCTAGCTTCAATTCCCCTTCCACTCAAAGTCATAGACTGTGGTCAGATGCTGGAAACCGTGCTTTGCCACGATGGGTCTGCTCATAACTCCTGTTTCCACAACTGCATAATGGTAGCCGCGCTTGCGGATCTCTTTCAAGCGGGTTGAGAGCAGGCTGGTGTACAGTCCACGCCTTCGGTATTCGGCTACAGTGGATCCGGCGAACAGGGTGGCAAATTGCCCGCGCGGGAAGTAGGTCCAAGCTATAGAAGCGGGTTGACCTTCCATATAGGCGACGTACACGCTCAAGTAACCAGGCACCTGGAGGTGCATCCCGAGCCGATCGTAGACCCAGGTATTATGCCCGCCCCAGACCTTATCCAGAACGTGGATCACATCTTTCAACCCATCGGTATCCGTCACACGGCGGATATCTCCCTTGGCAGGTTGGAAAAGGAACTGAGGCGCGTTTTTCACGTCGAGCACCATTACGTCCGCGGGATCTTCGTCGCGCTCAAAACCATGCGATGCGAGCTCATCCTTCAAGCTCGGCAGCAGGTCATGGTCATAGACTTTCCATGTGAACGGTTGACTCTTCGGGAGAAAGTAGTCTATCTCGCGATGGATGACATCATGCAATTTCGATTCGTTGGCAAACGTAAATGCCACAACATTCATGCCAGGCGCCTTGCGGATGATGCGTACCACATCTTTTGTAATTTCCTTGCGTGCCTCGGGATAACTGATCCGAAGCCGCAGGTCTTTATCGTAGCGTACCAGTAAGTTATTTCTGTTCATCATATTTTCCTTTCTCTCCCTAGAATCCAATCGATTCGGGAGGGTGAGGAGGGTCCTTCAGGTTTTGCCCAGGTGGTCATCGGGTTAACCTGCTTCGAGAGACGATAGGCCACCTCCTGGAAGCCAAATCGCGGCCAGTAACGAGATGCAAGCAGGTTGGGAGTTACCCAATTGACCAGGCAGATTTCAAACCCTTCCCTGCGTGCTTCTTCAAGCCCGCGCCAGGTGAGAATGTTGGCAATACCATGGTTTCTTACTTCCGGTTTTGTCACCGCAGTCGCCAGGTAAATTGTGTGCGGCGAGAGGAGCATTTGAACCTCGTACTCCTGCTCAGTGTTTTTGAAGAAGGCTACTGTGCCAACAGCTTGATCCTGCTCCAGCGCCATCCAGACTGCCCACTCTTTGCCACCTTCACTAATGCCATCTACGCGCCTTGACCAGCGTTCTTTAAAATCATCGTAAGCCTCTGGAACGATGGGAAGCCAATATGGCGCGCTGCCTAGTGCATCGAGCATGACGTATGCAACGCTTCCTGCTCGATCACTGTCATCATTTCCAGCACGACGGATGGTGATTGTCTGAGGCACATCCAGCTTCGGGATCTCCAGAGTGCGCAGATCGAGCAAGCCATCTACACGTTCCATGCCCAGTCCAATAGTGAACAATCCTTGGATGACTTCCTTGTCAGCCGCAGAGATATACATGTTATGGCTAAAGATACCTCTCTGGACCCAATCCTCACCGAGCAGGGCGTAAAGATCCTGAACAACTGTCAAGCTTTCACCATCTGCGAGTGCATATCCATGTAAATAAACGTATCCACTGCGGGCCCATGGCGTGTCCTCAAAATCGCCAATTAAATAGGCTGTCATCTTTCCATTGCGGAAGGCAGCATACCCGTTTTTGTACTTTGCCTGCCATAAATCCTCGACAGCCTTGGCAGCCACATGCGTGTCTTCAAATCGTGCAGGTAACAAAGGCAGCATCCGGCGGTTGCAGGTGTGGCGCTTTGCCAGGAGTTCTCCCGCCTCGGGAATCATTTCACTTGTAAAGGGTCGATATTCTGTTTTCATTTTATTTCTCAGTTCATAAGCCTTGCAAAGGCTGTTTGCATTTACCCTTTGCAAGGCTTTTCATGATTAATCTGCAGCCAGCGCTTCAGGTTTTTCTTCCTTGAAATCGGCGCCCACTGCCTCAGCCAGGCCATATTGCGTTTCCAGCTCGTGGCGGAACTGCTGTGTGTACAGGCGATAGTAATGTCCGCCCAGGCGAAGCAGCTCCGCATGAGTCCCCTGCTCCGAGATCCGCCCGTTCTCGATGACCAGGATCCGGCTTGCACGGCGGATGGTCGATAGGCGGTGTGCGATGACAAATGAAGTGCGACCTTTCATTAATGCTTCCATACCGCGCTGGATGAGAGCTTCTGTCAGCGTATCCACGCTGGAGGTGGCCTCGTCCATGATGAATAATTCAGGGCGGGCCAGCACGGCTCTTGCCAGACTGATCAACTGTTTCTGACCCACGGACAAAAGGTTGCCTCCTTCACCCACGTTCTGGTCATAGCCCTTTTCGAGGGTGACGATAAAATCGTGCGCGCCGGCAATCTTCGCGGCTTCGATCACGTCCTCGTCGCTGGCGTCCAACCTTCCATAGCGGATGTTGTCGCGCACACTGCCCGAGAAAAGATGCGGCGTCTGGAGCACGATCCCGATCCGGCTGTGGATCGAGGCGAGTGTGTAATCCATATAGTCGCGCCCATTGATGCGGATCATGCCTCCGCGCGGTTCATAGAAGCGGCAGAGCAGGTTCACGATCGTGGATTTGCCTCCGCCGGTCGGTCCGACAAGCGCGATCATTTCACCGGGCTGGACCTTGAGCGAGAAATCGGTCAGGACGGGCTTGCGGTCCTCGTAGTAGAAATCCACGTGATCGAATTCGATCTCACCCAGCAGGGTTTTTGCATCCACGGCATCGGGTCGGTCATGGACGTCAGCTGGGGTATCGATCAATGTGAAGATTCTCTCCGCTGAGGCGATGGAGTGCTGCATCTCTGCATACACGCGGGCAAAATCCTGGATGGGCCACATCATGAATGTGAGATACGAGACGAATGCCATAATGCCGCCGAGGGTCATAAACCCGAGGTTGATCTGTACGCCGCCGAAACCAATGATCAGACCCATTGCAATGGCAGCGACGATCTGCACAGTGGGGAGGAAGAGGGCAGAGAGCCATGCAGCCCGATACGAAGCTTTGTACATACTGGTGGTCAGGGTCTGGAACTCTTTCGTGTTCTCATCCTCACGCAGCAATGCCTTGACCACGCGTACGCCCTGGAAGTTTTCGTTGAATGCGCCGGTGATCTTTGAGTTTGTGCGGCGGGAGACGCGATATTCCACCAGGATCCTCTTGCGGAATTGAACCGCGATATAGAGCATGATCGGGATGATGATCACCACGATCAGTGTCAACTGCCAGTTGATGATCGCCATGAAGATCAGGGATGTGGTAATGTTCATGATCGCCCAGGTGGTATCCACTACGCCCCAGGTCAATAGCTCCGAGACTCGGCCCGTATCGGATGTGACCCGCGCGATCAGACGTCCGACCGCGTTCTGAGCGTAATACGAGAGCGAGAGGTCCTGTAGATGATTGAACAGTGCCTTCCTCAGGTCATACTGGACGCGCTCTCCAAGCACTCCGGCAAGATAGATGAACGTAAATACGAAGCCTGCCTGCAGGAGCTGAAAGACACCGTAGACCACGGCAATGCGCGCCAGTGCAGATGTGTCCTTCCCGGCTATGGCGACATCCACGATCTGTTTGTTCAGATAGGTGAAGTAGGCATCCAATATCGACGTCAGCATGATTGTGACGACGAAGCCCACGACCCACTTCCAATGCGGCTTGAGCAGGCCCATAATGCGCCTGACCACGGGGCCGGTCAATTGTGAGGTATGTTCCTCTTCTTCCAATTCGATCAGTTCGTCACTCATTTGTTGTTCTCCGTAACAAATGGTGGTCGAGTAGCCCCGCATGTTTTGGCAGGGCATATCGAGACCACAACATTACATTTCTTGAAATTATTCCTCACTTGTCACTGCTGGTTTCGATACATGTCGCTCGCTACGGTCGGTCGACGCTTCGTCAGGCTCAGCGCGCCGCCGACCTACTTGACCAGCGAGATCAATTCACTCTCGATATCTCCATCTCGAGTTCTTCATCGATACGGGTCTGGATATCGTAGATCCTTCTGTACATGCCATCCTTTTGAGAAACGAGTTCTGCATGCGTTCCCGTTTCGATGACTTCGCCTTTATCCAGGACCAGGATCTGATCGGCGATCATCACCGACTGGATGCGATGGGCGATAATGAAGGTTGTGCGGTTTTCCATCAGCTGATTCAACGCCTCCCGGATCGAAGCTTCTGTCTCCGTATCCACAGAGGAGGTTGAGTCGTCCAGGATCAGAATGCGAGGATTCTTGAGCAGCGTCCGTGCAATCGTCACGCGCTGCTTTTGTCCGCCGGAGAGTGTCACGCCTTTCTCGCCGACCAGCGTGTTATAGCCATCCGGGAAGCTGAGTATCACGTCATGGATGGCAGCTGCCTTGGCAGCGCGCTCCACTTCCTCCTGAGAAATTTCGCGTCCGACCCCATACGTGATGTTCTCGCGGATGGAACGGCTGAAGAGGAACGGTTCCTGCTCCACGATCCCAATCTGCCTGCGCAAGTCGGCGCGCGAGTAATCCTTCAGTTCTACACCATCCAGCAGAATGCGACCGTCGGTGTATTCATGAAACCTCGGAAGGAGGTTGACAAGTGAGGTCTTTCCGGATCCGGTCGAACCGAGCAGGGCGATCGCCTGCCCGGGTTTGACATGAAAGGAAATATTCTTCAACACATGGCTCTCGCCGTCGGAATAGATAAAGGAGACATCCTCGAAGACGATATCGCCTCTCACTGGACCCTCAGCCTGGACCTTGCCATCGAAAAGCGGCTCGCGCGCCTGTTTGACGACCTCCATCAGACGGCCATAGGAAACCATTCCCGATGAAGCGTTGACGATGATGCGTCCCAGGTTGCGGATGGGCCAGATCAGCCAGACCACGATCCCGACATAGGCAATATACATTCCAACCGTGATCTCTCCATTGATCGCCATGAGCGCGGCATAGACAAAACCAAAGAGCATTTGAAAACCGAGAACGATGTCTGAAAGCGGCCAGAACATCGAGTGCATGAAGAGCAGGAATTTGCCTTTCATATACTTTGTCCAGTTATCCTTTTCGAACTTGCTCTTCTCGTATTCCTGGCGGCCGAATGCCTTGACCACCCGCACACCGGTCAGGTTTTCCTGCAGGGTAGTGGACAGCACGGCTTCCTGAGCCTGGTAGGCTTCGTAGCGTTTCACCACTCTCTTGAAAAACCAGAGTGACACGAGCAGCATGAAGGGAATCACGATTACTGATATCAGCGCCAGCTCTGTGTTGAGCATCAGCAGCGCGGCGAAGTTGATGACGAACAGCAGGACGATGCGTCCCATGCCGATGGCCTGCTCACTGAAGAAGCGCCGCAGAGAGTCCACGTCTGAGGTGACGCGCTCGATCAGGTCACCGGTCGGCGTGGTGGCGTGGTATGAGAAACTGAGCCGCTGGATGTGGTCGAAGAGGAAGTCGCGCAGGCGGCGCGTAATTCCTTCGGCAGTGTAGGCAGCCAGACGTCCAGAAAGGAACGAGAACCCGCCCTCGAACAACGCCAGGACTACAAATCCCACGCCAATCCAGATGAAGGTCTGCGTGACGCTGCCTCCGATATAGTTACCCTGTGTCACCACATCATCTGCAAAATACAGGAGCAGCAGATAGGTGAGGGTCTTGGCAAGCGCAGAACCCGCCAGCGAAAGTGTAGCGCCCAGATAGTGGAGGCGGTAATCCTCCATCATCAGCCAAAGACCTTTGAGGCGGTTCTTTTGCAGAGTCTTGCGGAAATCGAAAGTAAGTGTCGGTTCGAGTGTAGTCATTCGGTTCTCTCTTCACCATTCCCCGTGGAGGGGAACATGGAAATAAAAAGGCTGCGGCACGTGCGCCGCAGCCCAAAAATTCAGGACAGAAAAGACCTAAGAACGGTCGACAGGCGCACTACGATAAGGCGGGGAACCAGCAGGAACAAACATGCTGGCGTCGATGAAGATCCTGGTGATATACATTGAGTGCGCTCCTTTCTTTGAGATTTGCCTACTTATCTTATTTTGCCGCTTATCCCATCAATAATCTGATTTTTTATCGTTTTGCTGGTGATAATTTTTATACAGAGTTAAAAATATTTAGCGGCACGCCGTAAGTAAGGCGTTTCCGAGTCTACACCGGGCAAGTTGAATATGTCAAGGCTTTTGGTGTAAGAGATTTTTCCTACCTTTGTTTATATGCCTTCCACCTGCCGGGCAAGGTTATTGATCCATTTTCGCGAGCGATAACGGGGAATGCCAAGCAGCCATTTGGTCACTTCTTCAGACATCGCAAAAAGGTACACATAGTAAACAGGGAGGTGGAGGATGAATGCGGCAATATATGCCATTGGCACACCGACGATCCAGATGATGATGCCGTCCAGGAATAGCGAGAAGCGCGTGTCACCGCCTGCCCGCAGAATCCCAACTACAAGGGTCATGTTATTGACGCGCACCCATAAAAAGACGGATACAACGTTGATAAGATGGCTGGCATCATAGATGACTTCCGGCGAGACGTTGTATAGGGAAAGGAGCGGTCCTTTGACCAGCTGCAGTATCAGTCCGACGATCAAGCCGCCAGCGATGCCCAGTCCGATTGATCGACCGGCGTATACGAAGGCCTGTTCTTCGTTCCCCGCGCCTATACGATTGCCTACCAGTACAGAGGTTGCATTCGAAATCCCAATAAATATGACAAATGCAACCTGCTCGATCGTGCTGACAATGTTCATTGCTGCGTAAGAGGACGTACCCATGCGCGCGTAAATAATGTTGTAGGTAGTAATACCGAGCGACCAGAACAGTTCATTCAGGATCACAGGCAACATGGGCTTGATCACCCTGCTGACAAACGCCGAATCGAAATCGGTTAGTTCGCGCAACGAAGCAGCTACGGGCGATTTTTTCACGTATGTGACGGTTAAGAGCGTAACGCATTCGATGACACGCGCAACAACGGCTGCTACTGCCGCCCCCTGGATTCCGATTTCCGGGAAGCCAAACTTTCCAAATATCAGGGAATAGGAAAGGAATGTGCTGATTAAGAGCGCGATCACACTGATCATGGTGGGCGTTTTCACATCACCTGTAGAGCGCATGACCAATGCATAGCTGAAGGTCACTCCAAAGAAGAGGTACGTCCAGGAAAATGTACGGATGTAACTTGCTCCCAGTTCAATGACAGTTGGATCTTTCGAATAGATGCTTAGAATTTGTTGTGGGAAGAGTTGGGCGAGAATAAAAAATAGCAGGCTCGCCGAGACAGCCAGGATGAGCGACAAGCCCAGCACGCGCCGCAGGTTGGGTATATCCCTGCGCCCCCAGAATTGGGCGGTGAACATCGCCGCGCCGCTGATGATCCCGAAGTGGACGAGGTTGAGCAGGAACGCGATCTGACCAGCGAGACCCACAGCGGCAACCGCTGCATCTCCTTTTTGCCCAACAAAAACAACAGCCAGCATTTTCAAGCCGGAAAATACCGACTGCTGGATGATGATCGGCACCGCGATCCTTCTTACTTCTGGAAAATACTCGGGGTCACGATAAAAATCCGCTACCTTTTTGTATACAGACACATTACCTCCAGTGCCGTACGATTATAAGCGGGTGGATCAATGAGGCAGATATCAATCCAGCCGAGTTAACGTAGCAACCTGGAAGTCAAAGCTGAGGGGCGGGGAGGTGGTCACCCGATTATTCCCCCCGATCGGTCCGTGGATAGGTTTTTTAATTTTGTGGTGCGACTGTGATCTGATTCTTGCCGTTATCCTTTGAAGTTTTTGCAGCTTTTTCGACTGCCAGCAATAACTCTTTGACACTTGTGCCATTGGCCGGATGGCAAGCAATCCCGATTGAGATCGTGATAGGGATTTCCCAGGCTTTTGAGATAGTTTCCACTGCTGAACGTAAACGCTCTGCAACGATAAAGGCACCATCGCTCTCAGTCGATGACAGCAGCACGATAAATTCATCGCCCACACGCCAGCGTGCAATAAAATCTCCAGGGCGAATGTTATTGGTAAGCAACTCGGACAGCCGCCTCAGCATGTCATCGCCTGCCGAATAGCTGATGTCGTTATAGTACCGCAGGTTGTCGCCGTCGATGAAAAGAATGGAGAAGACCTCGTTCCCGCTCACCGAATCCTGGATGGCACGGCCTAATTCCCTTTCGGCCGCAATGCTGTTCGGAAGCTGTGTGATCGGATCCAGATAAGCGATCTGATGTGTGGCATCCAGGCGGCTCGCAAAGGAGAGCAGCCGTTCTGTCAGGGAGTTGATCACACGGAGCTGAAAATGATTTCCAGCCGACGCGTGCGAATAGTTATTGACGATGAACCCACGCTTCTCATACACCTTTACGTCAAACAACGCATCGCTGATCGCAAGCCATAAATCGGCGATTTCAAGTTTTTCATCCAGGAAGTGGACTAGCATGACTGAAGCTGGATTCGACCAATCGAACTGGTTGCTCTCACGGTTAAGGCGCTCGAATAATCTCTTTGCTGTGGTCTCCCGCAGATCGTGATTCCCGTCTGAAAGCGTGGCGACGATCTCGTCCCCGCCGATGCGGTACACAGGAACATTCAGATCCTTCATCGCAATACTGACCCAGTGCAGAACAGCATCGCCCTGTCCCTGACCGCGCTCCTGGTTGAAACGATTGAAATTATTTAGATCGACAAGCAGGAGAGAAAAGTCATTGGACTCGGCGGATGCCAGCCGGGTCGTGAAGGATTCGAGAAATGAGAGCAGATTTCCCGCGCCTGTTAACGTATCGATCCGCTCGACGGATGGATCGTGGTCATCCATATTGGTATTCACAATGATTCACGCATTTTGTCATTTCTTATCGAAAATATCCTTATACAAATTGTCGAACCTTTTTTCCCGCTCGAACTCCTTCCGGCTCTTTGACGTGGTGTCTTTCCCAGGTTTTGAATTGTAATTCACGTTCAGGATGGGGGAGAGTTTTTGGATCATAAAGGCTTCCAAAAAACTAAGCGATGGGTTTTGCATATCTGATGGTATCAAATCTATACAAAAGGTGGCACACTCTTCAGGTGTCCACAACTGCATTTTCCATTTTAATGAATCCGGCAAGTGATCCACAATTTTCTGACCAATGGAGCTGTTTCCTTCAACAACATTTTTCACCCATAGTAAATGTCCGTTCCATCCAAACCAGCGGTCCCAAATGCTGCGAGTGGAGACTCCCACATACAGGACATCGCCGAGTCCATTTTTCATAACATACAAAGCGTAACCTGTCTCCTCATATTTTTGGTCATGGAAGTCTTCAAAATCCAATTCAATCATCGCTACCTCTTGTTGAAAATCTCATCATAGGCAATGTCTGCTTCGCTACCAAAGTGTGCGTAGCGATTTGTTGTTGATATACTTTCATGC
>DATFET010000111.1:0-6889 GCA_035250835.1 Anaerolineales bacterium | reverse complement strand
TGTCCCGAGGAACAGGCGGCGAGCAGGATGGCAATCAAAAGGAATACTTTTTTTTGTCTCATAAACCTATCTGCAAGATTGTTGAATGGCTTTGGCAATTTCGTTCGCCAGAATTTTTTCACCCGATGGCGTGAGATGGATGGCGCTGTTGGTAAACTCGTCCGCAGGGACCCGGTCCCAAAGATCGAGATAATTCCAGTTCAGCGCAGCGGCTCGTTCACTAAGCAGGACGCGGTACTCATCGTATGCCCAGCGCAGGTAAAAGAAATTATAGCGGATGTCGCTGTTCGCGCCGTCGCTGATGAGCATGGGCTCGTTGACCAGCAGCATGTTCGGAGCGGCTGACATGCCAGCCTCCAGCACGTCGAAGGCAAGTGACTCCTGCAATGATGTCAGTCCATGAAAATCCTCATTCGCTTCGAGATCGACCTGGGCTCGCTCATACTTTTCTGGATAGACCTGATCGATGCCGGTGGAAGCCCACAACGCGCCATAGATCTGGAGCCGCAGCCAATCGGCGATCTCTCGCCTCCGACTCAGGAAGGTCTGCTCCCATTTCGAGGCGTCGACCAACTCTGAATCATTTGGGTCTGCGAGCAGGTGGTATTTAGTAATAAGCGATTGGACGCGTTCCGTATTGTTGGCGACGATGGGCGAGGAGAATTGCCTGTCCTTTGGGAAGGCTTCCAGGGTGGTGAGCCAGATGACCAGGTCAGGCTGATAATTTTTAGACTGTTCAAGGATCATCAAATCCTTAGTAAGCGAGATCGTTGGATAACCCAGGTTATAGGCGCGGACCGTTTTGCCGCAGGCAGTGACGGGACTGGCATTGAGCTGCCCTGCCAGCGTCTGCTCGGGCGTGAGCAGTGTACCCCACACGGATGAGTCACCGATGAGCAGGACGCGGTATTCGTCGGAAGCTTTTTCCTTTCCTGAAAGAATGTGGGATGCAAACATCGCGTCCAGGTCAAAGAGGCTTAAGTTATACGACTCACGCGTTTCGCCAAATGGAAAGCGCTCACGCCCCGGGAAGATGGAATTGTACAAAGTCAGTTTTCCCAGAGGGATATCTTTCAAAAATAGGAATGTAAAGTTGAACAACACAAGTAAGAGGGCTGCTTTGAGAAGGACTCGGTAGAGGCGGATGCGTGGTTTGGTTTCCATAGTTTTATTTATTCACGCTGACATCGTGCCCGAAGGGTAGCGGAGAGTGGATGTTTCTTCCGCTCATAGACGAAGCGCACGCCAGATAAGCACATCTCCGCATGATAACTGCGCTTCGTCTGCAGGACAGACGAACGCTGTCCCTCCGCTCACATCGTCCCGATGTTCTTTCGGGAACGCGAGGGTATCACACGCCGAATAATTTCCTGAACACCAGCATCGAAAGAGCTGGGCTGCTCAGCGCAAAGAAGACCCAGCCCAGCGCGACGAAGTTAAAGGTAAGCAGAACGCCGCCAATCTGCAATGCGGATTGCTGACGCGGGTTCTCCGTTACGAAACGAGCCTTTGCAAAGTTACTCCAGCGGTTCTGGGTGAAGAGTCCGAACCCGTGCCAGAGGCCCCAGAGAACAAAGTTTAGCGTGATTCCATGCCACAGTCCGATGATCAGCATGGTGGCAAGCTGACCTGCGAGGATCATCAGCCAGGCAGGGATGAATTGATAGCCGCGGATCCAGCGGTTGAACGGGTTGAAGAAATAGGAACGGATCCACTGGGTCAGGGTCATATGCCAGCTGTTCCAGAACTGGGTCAGGTTGGGTTTCAGGTAGGGCGAGGCAAAGTTCTCCGGGAGCCGGACTCCAGCCAGCCGCGCGATCCCAAGGGCGATGTCTGTATAGCCGCTGAAGTCGAAATAGATCTGGAGGGCATACGCGTACACGGTGATCCACATCCAGGCCGAGGTGCGGACCTGAACAGCCAGCGTGTCGTTGAGAGCGATCAGTGCCAGCGCATCTGCCATGACGAATTTCTTGACGAGTCCAATCACGAGGCGCTGCCCCGCAGATAAGGTTTCATCCTGTGTAAGCCTGAAATCCTTCCGCAGATCCCCGGCGAAGCGCTCGGCTCGGTCAATGGGACCCGCTGCCAGCGATGGAAAGAAAACCACATAAGTTGCAAACTCTGCCAGGGAAATCTCGGGCAGCCGCCCCAGCTGCCGGTCACGCAGAGCGTGGATGAGACGAAAGGCGATATAGGAAAAACCCAGCCAGCGCAGGTCGGTCGCCAGGGCATTCTCAACAGGACGATTCGCCAGCGTTCGAAATAGGATGCTGGATTGAAGCGATAAAGCCGGGGTTTTCAAGATGACAAGAATAACGATGAGCAAAACAATAACGAAAGAAATTGTTTGGGATAGACGAAAGCGTGAAAGCCAGGCAAACGACAGGATCACGATCGCCAGCAGAATAGCAAAGACCAGGTATTGGAAGAACTGCGGTGGAGCTGAGGCTGTAAAGATCGAGGCGGGGAGGAGATAGCGGGAGAGGTCAACCAGGGTCACAACCCCGATGATGAGGAGCAGAGCTGTTAGATTTTGACGCGCCCGCCATGTATCTGGCCTGGAGGTGATGAACCACGTCAAAATGACAAGCGCGAGTGTGAGAGATGGCAGCCAGAAGTCAAAGGAGCGCAGCGGGACGACAGGCTGAAACCAGTAGACCGCCAGAGTGCTGAGGATGAGCAGGAGCGTCGTCCGCCATGCGCCGCGCGCCAGTACGCCCACCAGCAGCGCGGCGGCGAAGGAGGCGGCGATTTCGACGAGTCCCATTTAGAAGCCCTGATAGATCCAGACGGGACTGTCGTCTGTTGTAAAGACGATCAATGCCACGAGGATGAAAAAGAGAAGCAGCGCCCACAGGTTCTCAGGCGTCGCGATCATTCTCCAAAAATTTTTTAACGAGTCCCGCATACCAGCCAATTGCCGCCTTCCTGCACGACCTGATACGTCCGCACGGAGAGGTCGAGTTCCTGGTCTTCATCATTGTAGGTGGCGATGATGCTGCCGCTGCAATCCACGAGTGCAGTATCGCCGTCAGTGCCGGATTGCTGGCAGGCCATTCCCTCCAGACGGGGCGTGACCGCCTGGAAAGAGTCCAGCTCGATCAGCGCGTCCTCCTCCCAATCTGCACACACCAGCGTGGGAAGGCGGTCCGCATCCTTGGCGACCAGCGCATTGAGATAATCTTCGACAGCTTTTGCGGGCGCGTCGCTGTTCGAGCCCGAACACGCAGCAAGAAGCAGATTGACGATCATGACAATGGACAGGGTCAAAAAAAGTTTACGCATCAAGGTCTCCTTGGAGTATTCGGACGGGGATTATATTCGTTTTCAACTTCTGATCGTTGGTTGAGTACGAAGGTAAGAAGGGTGTGCACGCAAAATCTGTCAGGCAGTTGCTCCCTGCGCCGGGGACGGCGCAGGATTGACTCGTGAACCGCCGCCGCGGACGGCGGCTTGAGCTTGGATTCTGACAACCTTGAGTGCACACTACAAAGGTATCGAAACCAACAGGCAATAAGAGGATTTCCATTTTCTGGTGGTTTCGATATGTTCCGCTAAATGCATGCGGAACTACTCAACCACCGAATATCAATTTACCCGCGCACGAAATAAATGATTGAGATGATCACGCCGATGCTGACCACCATCCAGCGCAGGGTAGAGGCTTTGATGCGTCCGGCCAGCCGGCCGCCCAGCGTCCCGCCGACCAGCGCGCCGACCGCCATCACCAGCGCAGCGGACCACAGCACCTCGCCGGAGAAGATAAAGAAAATCGCCGCGGCAACGTTGACGCTGAATGCAACCGTCTGCTTCAAGGCGTTGAGCCGCGTCAGGGAATCGTCCATCGTTAATCCCAACGCGGACAGGACGATCACACTCAAGCCTGCGCCAAAGTAGCCGCCATAGACCGACGCCAGCCCGACTGGCAGCCATGACCACTTCTCCAGCCGCGCGCTGTGGTGCTCTCCCATACGGCGCAGCAGCCAGGCACGAACGGGGTCCTGGATGGCCAGCAGCCCCGAAGCCAGCAGGATGAGATAGGGAACCAGTTCGCGGAACAATCGCTCACCGGTTTGTAAGAGGAGAAACCCACCAAGAACGCCACCCACTATGCTAGCCGGAATCACCAGCCATAACCTGTTTTTCTGTGCCTTGACTTCGTTCCATTGGGCAAGGGTCCCACCGAAATAGCCGGGGCAAAGCGCCACAGTGTTGGTCACATTGGCAGTGACGGCAGGAACGCCTAAAAATGTGAGCATCGGAAAGGTAATGAGCGTCCCACCGCCCGCGATCGCATTGACTGCGCCGGCTGCCAGGGCAGCCAGTGCGGCGAGGATGTATTCGAAGCCACTGATCATGATGAGAGCGAGTTCCTTTGCTGGAAATTTCAAGGCAAGTATAGCATTGTTGTTTTTCTTGACTAACTTTCATCCCATGCGTATAATCCCGGTCACTCAAGAGTAGTAGACGTGGTGAATCCTGCCAGAGAAGGATGCGTTGGTCGAGGCCAATTCGCTGGAAGCATCCTCAGGAAAACAGCGCCGAAGTCGCCTGATGGATTTGTCGAAGAAATTTAGCTGATAGCTTTTAGCGGTTAGCAGTCAGCAAAAGAGTAGAACGGCACGGGATTGCCCGTTACAGCAAGGACTGGTGTTCGTCAGTCATAAGAGTGTTTCTTAACCTTTGTGGCTAAGAAATGAATTGAGGTGGTACCGCGGCACGCCTGTCGTCCTCAGCAGAGACGAGGCGTGTTTTTGTTTTCTCCTTGAGCGGAGGGCTTTGCCCGAAGTTGAAGGGGTCTGGAGCCTGAATGGAACAGATGACATTTCGTGAGCTTACCGACAAACTGACGGCTCTCTATACAAGGAGTAAATATGCGGAAGCGCTGGAGCTTGTCGAGCAAAATGCTCCTCAATTTCCGGAACAATCGGCGCGTACCACCTTCTGGCGGATGTGCCTATTGAGCTTATGTGGCCGTGCAGATGACACGATTTCTGTTTTCCGCAAGGGCCTGGATGTCGGCCTGTGGTGGAGAAATGACGTTTTCAATGATACCGACCTCAACGCGGTCCGCGACCTGCCCGAGTTTAGACTCTTGATGACAGAGTCACAGGAAAAATATGAGGAAGAGCGTTTGCATATAGAGCGGGACCACGCTGTTCTGTTGCCCGAGAGACCATCCTCAAACGGGTATCCTTTAGTGATTGCCTTACATGGCCGCAATGGAAACAAGGACACCAACCTGGCAGAGTGGGAAATTGCACGCCGAAATGGCTGGCTTGTACTTTTAACCCAATCCACACAGCCACTTTTCCCTGCCTCTTATTGCTGGGACGACTCCGCACAGGGCATCGCCGATTTGCTTTTTTACTATGAGCAAGTATCTCGGAATTATTCTGTCGATCCGCGGCGGGTGATCCTTGCCGGTTTTTCACAGGGAAGCGGCATGGCAATCCAAGCCGCACTGAGTGGAAAGCTCAGTGTACACGGTTTTATTGGCATTGCCTCCTGGTGGGCAGATCCCAAAGAGCTTGCCCCGCAGACGGAAGAAGTAAAACGAATTCGCGGTTATTTCATTGCCGGTGAAAAAGATCATACCTTCGAGAGGGCGAGGGAAATACGGAAAGCCTTGCAGGAAAACCAGATCACCGTTGCCGAGGAATTGCATCCGGAGCTCGCACATGAATTCCCGCACGATTTTGAGCAATCGTTTGATCAAGCTATTGATTTTATTTTCAAGGAGCACGAATGATCCGACCGGAATTACCGAAAGCCTACGATTTCAAATCCACCGAGCCGCGCATCTACGCCATGTGGGAGGCTGGCGGCTATTTCAAGCCGTGGAACGATCCGAACAAACCGGACTTCGACCCCAACGTCGAGCAATTCGTGATTGCCATCCCGCCGCCGAACGTGACCGGCGAGCTGCACATCGGTCATCCCATGTTTATCAGCATCGAGGACCTGATGATCCGCTATCACCGCATGAAAGGTTATTCCACGCTCTGGATCCCCGGCACCGACCATGCCGGCATCGCCACCCAGCTCATGGTGGAGCGCGACCTGCTGAAGAACGAGGAAGTGACGCGTGAAGAACTCGGCCGCGAGGAATTCGTCAAGCGTACCTGGGAGTGGAAGACGAAATACGGCGGGATCATCACGAATCAGATCCGCCGACTCGGCGCGTCCTGTGACTGGTCGCGCGAGCGCTTCACCCTGGACCCGGGCCTGAGCCGCGCGGTCCGAGAGGCTTTTGTGCGTCTCTACGAAAAAGGACTCATCTATCGCGGTCCCCGTTTGATCAACTGGTCGCCGGGCCTCAAGACCGCCGTCTCAGACCTGGAGGTGGAATATAGCGAGGAGGAATCCACGCTCTATTACTTCAAATATATGTTGAAACCCTCACCCCCATCCCCTCTCCCTGAGGGAGAGGGGCGCAGGGGTGAGGGAGAATTCATTCCGGTCGCCACGATCCGCCCGGAGACGATCCTGGGTGACATGGCAGTAGCCGTCCATCCCGAAGACGAGCGCTACAAAAAATACATTGGCAAACAAGTCATCGTGCCGATCCTGAACCGTGAAATCCCCGTCATCGCGGATGAATATGTGAGCATGGAATTTGGCACCGGCGCGCTCAAGATCACGCCGGGTCATGACCCGAACGACTATGCTATCGCCCAGCGTCACAATCTGCCGATCCTGTCGATCCTCGATACGGCCGCGCAGATCAACGAAAACGGCGGCTCATATAAGGGTCAGGACCGCTTCGAGGCGCGCAGGAACATGTGGGCAGATATGAAGAAGGCAGGACTCGTCATCAAGACCGAGCCATATCGAACGACCATCCCGCGCTCCCAGCGCGGCGGTGAGATCGTCGAGCCGATGA
>DATFET010000104.1:0-3556 GCA_035250835.1 Anaerolineales bacterium | reverse complement strand
TACAGCCCGATCGAATTCAACCCGGAACAGGACTATGAGATCTGGGGACCGCTGAACCTGATCTACAATCCGCACCTGGCCAACGCGCCTGCCATTCAGGCAGAAGTGCTCAATTCAGATACCGCCTACAATATCCTGAAGAAGGAAGTAAGGAACAACCGCGTGCGCGATATCAGGCTTCACAGGGATTTCAATAATGTACTCCTGATCAGCGTGTCGCCCACTTCGTCTTGCATCCACGTTATCGATGGGGCATTGCCTGTCTATTCGGAGAGCGAAACGCTGCTGCTGCAACAGGTTGGAGAGTATTCCCACATCGATCGAATCATTCCATCTGGAACAGCGCCGGTCCCGCCTTCGAAAATATTCGGCTCTGAGCCTGAACGCGGCTGGTGTTACTACTATCAAAAGGCGTCCCTCGCCCGCCAAACCGGCGACTGGGAGGAGATAGGCAGACTCTATGACGAGGTGCGTGAGTTGAACCTCGAAACCGACGATAAATCAGAGATGATCCCATTTTTTGAGGGGCTGGTGAATTTGGGCAGGCACGAGGATGCCAGAACTCTGTTCAGGGAGGAGATCAAGGGGAATGTAAAGATGCGTCTGCCTTTATGTGCGTACCTGACACAGGATCCGGGCTACCCGGCGGAGTATGGTTACGACTACACCACGATCAACGAGATTCTGTGCAAAGAATAGCAACGAACTCTTATACTGTCACCCTTTGACCGGTCTTCTGGGATTCGTATGCTGCCAACGCGAGACGCAAGGCCATGATCCCCTCTTCAAGAGTGCAGACCGGTTCGGACTCCCCGTGCACGATCTCGATAAAGTGACGCGTCTGCGCGACGAACAGCCGGTTCCGCTCGAAGCCTTCGGGAGGCGCGAACGTTTCCATAATGGGAGTCGCCGGCTGGTCTGACCAGGAGCCGAAGGGTGCAGGCATTTTGTATAGGTGGAGAGTCCCATCTGCATTATCCCAGCGCAGCGTCCCATTTGTCCCCACGATCTCCAGGCGATGAACGGGCGGCCGCTGAAAATAATTGACGTGCACCCCTCCGACCGCGCCATTCGCAAATTTCATCCCGATCTCTGCGACATCCTCCACGTCAATCTCGAGCGGGGAGATGTGTCCGTTGAACGACCACAGCGATTCCACTTCACCAAGCAGATAACGCAAATAATCGAGTGGGTGCGTGAGAGTGACGATCACTCCCCCGCCAAGCTCCGCACGAGCTGCGTAGCTCTGGCGATAGTCCTCCCACGGATGCCACTGCGGAAGATACTCACCCCAATGCGCATGGACGGTTAATACTTGTCCGAGTACTCCGGCCTGAATTAGCTCGCGCGCCTTGTTGAGCGTGGGGTGATAACGGAACTGAAAACCGACCAGGATTTTGCTCCCACTTTTTTGGGCAGCTTCTTGCAGAATATCCAGCCGCTCCAGCGAATGTGAAACCGGCTTTTCCAACAGGATGTGACAGCCTGCCTGCACGGCGGGAATCGCCACATCCAGGTGCATGGCCGTGGGATTTGCAACAATCACAGCATCCGGTCTGTACTTTTCGAGCGCTTCATGTATATCCGTTTCAATGGGAAATCCAGCCAATTCGTCATCGGGCAATGTCGCCTTTCGGGTGCGAAGAAGAACGATGTCCGTTTCACCCAGCGCAATCAGGTTTCTGAAGTGCCTTCTTCCAATGGAGCCGAGGCCGGCAATGAGGAATTTGGGAAATTGGAACATGGAAATTGGTAGACAGATAATCTGCTCAAGATTTGTCAGAGGAGAGATCGGCGATTGTATAAGCGGCCATATCCTTCTGCAATGTTCAAAATACTACTGGTTGCAGCGCGGCGCGGCTGGTCAGCAAGATTATATTTTCTTCTACAGGCAAAAGCGATACTACTCTATAGCTTTCACGAAAAACAGCCATGGCAAGCTGATAACATTCCAGGTCTTCAAACCCACGCATTTCCTTTTCAGCCATATCTACTCCTTTACAAATTTACCAATCCACCAAGTACCAATTTACCAACTACCAATTCACCGTATCCTCATATCCCAACTTGACCAGCATCTCCCCTGCAATTTCCTTGAAGAGAGACTTATCCCTCTCAGTAAAAAGTTTCTGCCAGTTGCCGGCCTGTCCCTTAGGAAGGAAGGATGCGATTCCCTCGTTCCGCTTTGCCTGCCACTCTTCATCCGGATTGCTTCCCATTTCATTTTTGACCGCTTCGACTAATGACCCGGTGATATCCGTGACTCCGAGAAACCGCCACAGCTTTGTCATCTCGAAGAATGCCCTGCTGAGCATATCCTCATATCGCATGCTGTAGTAATTCTTGTCAAATAACCTGCGCCCTTCGTCTTCTGTCTCCTGCAAATTTTTTACCCAGCCACTTGCCACACGACGGATGAAGGTCTCGGTGAAGATGGAGCGCGTGCCATCCGTGAAGTGCGTTTGGTCTTTGCGTAGATCTTTGATAATCCTTTTGTCCTCAGCGCTCAGGAACTTCGACTCTTCCACAAAATTGCGGAAACGCTCCGAGACGAGCACATCCCGTCCATCGCGGACGATGTAAACGAGCTTCGCGTCAGGATAGACTGCATGGAGATCGCGCACCGCTTGTCCATGGATTGTGGATGAAGGGCTCTTATCCCCGACGATTTGCTTTCCCTCTTTTAGTGCGTCGCGCTCCATGATAAAGTCCGCGGCGGCGCGTATGACCAGCGGCGAGAGGTCGCTTCCCTGGTTCCAGCGGTTGGACTTGCGCGTTAACCACTCCTCGGCTTCTGGTGTATTGACTAACGACTTGAGCAGCGGCTGACGGGTAAAGAAATGCCCCTGGTAATTGCAATGCACTTCGGGGTGCAGGCGGACGAGGCGCATGAGGAGGGTTGTCCCTGAGCGGGCATGACCGAAGATAAAGAACTTCTCGCGCGGGAAAAATTGCCTGACCTCCGCAACTTCATCCGCTGTGATGGCAGGGATCGGACCGCGCTTTTTCTTTTTAGGTTCGCCTTTGATCAGGATGCGGGCGGATTTTTTGAGGCGGGCGAAGAGTTCCATTTCCTGATTCTATTCCCATAAATCTTCAACTAGAACTCCTTGATGAGTTCTTGATCATTCACCAGGTGAAAAGCATCCAGTGTTACAGGAGTAAGGGCATTCCAATGCGGACTCTGAAGCGTTAATGGTCCCATAATTCCCCTTTGACTGTTGGGAATGGAGATTTCCTCCATCTTTGTACCCCTGGCAATCTACGCCAGTAATTAAAGGCAACAGGTTTTAGCCATCTTTCGCCATGTCGACGCAGGAACAAACGGATACGCTTGCTGCGATAGGTTTTGAAGAGCCAGCGGATCTCCTCCCATGTGCCAAATTCAAGGACGCGTTGAATAATCAGGTCGGCATCGGGTTCGGCAAACCTGGCGTTGACTTCATCGAAGCGGGCGAGCATGTCGACGATGGGCGTCACTGCCTCTTTCACAACTTCGATGACGGTCTTGTTTTCGTCGAGTTTGGGTTCCTGCTCGAGCAGACCGACAGTGTAG
>DATFET010000093.1:0-8182 GCA_035250835.1 Anaerolineales bacterium | reverse complement strand
AGGCCCAGGCGTTAGGCGAAGCGTTGAAACTGATCCCGATCAAAGCCATTTATTCGAGTCCGCTTGAGCGCGCCACGGAAACGGCGGAACCCATCGCAGCGGCGCGCAATCTGCAGATCATCCCCGAGCCGAATCTTAGAGAAGCGGATGTGGGCAGATGGCAGGGCAAGTCCCTGAAGTCACTGCGGTTGACGAACGCCTGGAAAATCGTACAGCACTCGCCTTCCCGTTTCCAATTCCCAGAAGGTGAGTCGTTCATCGATCTTCAAACCCGCGTTGTGAACGTACTGGAAGGCATCATCAAGAAACACAACAAACCGAAGGATATCGTCGCTGTCGTGTTCCATGCGGACCCGATCAAGCTTGCAGTGGCGCATTTTCTCGGGCTGCCTCTCGATCATTTTCAACGCTTGAGCTGCGACACAGGATCTCTCACTGCAATCTATGTCAACGAGATGGGTGCGAATTTAGTCAAGCTGAACCAGCGTCCGCCATTCGATTTCCTGCCAGCGAAGGAACGCGACAAAGCGTAAGCACAGCCTGATCGAAATTTACTGGTAGGCACATGCGCGATTTACCATCCGGCACGGTTACATTCCTCTTCACAGATATCGAGGGCAGCACCCGACTCGCGCAGGAATATCCGAGCGTGATGTCTGACTTGTTGGCGCGGCATCATGAAATCCTGAATCGGGCGATTGCACAGCATAATGGCTTTGTCTTTCAGATCGTCGGCGATTCCTTTTGCGCCTCGTTCCATACCGCGGAGGATGCACTGCACGCCGCGCTGGAGGCACAGCGACACTTACACAATGAAGCATGGTCACCAGGGCCTCTCAAAGTACGAATGGGGGTACATACCGGCACAGCGCAGGTGGAGAGGCGTCCGAATGAGATTCAATATTCAGGCTATACCACTCTGGCATTGACCCAACGAATCATGTCTGCGGGACACGGTGGACAGATTTTGATCTCCCATTCAACACGCGATTCAATCCAGGATGGATTTCTCCAACAGGCACAACTCCTGGACATGGGCGAGCGCCGTTTGAAGGATGTCCTGCGAACAGAACATCTCTATCAAGTATCCGCTCCCGATTTACCATCGGAGTTTCCAGCTCTCAAAACGCTGGAATTGTTCAGTCACAATCTGCCCGCACAACTGACATCCTTCATTGGGCGGGAGAAAGAGATCGCTGAAATTAAAAAACTGATCGCCGAGAATCGGATGGTGACGCTTAGCGGCTCGGGCGGCGCAGGCAAGACGCGTCTCGGTCTACAGGTGGGAGCCGAGTGCCTGGATCAGTTTTCGGATGGTGTCTGGCTGGTTGAGCTTGCGCCGGTTTCAGATCCCGCACTTGTTTCGCAGGTCTTACTTTCCATCTTCAATCTGCGTGAGGACAGTCATCGCAGTGCACTCGAAGTGCTCACTGACTACTTGCGTTCCAGGGTGATGCTGCTTCTGCTCGATAACTGTGAGCATCTGATAGAAGCCTGCGCACAGATCAGTGAAAGTCTTTTACACAACTGTTCAAAACTGAAAATTCTTGCCAGCAGCCGCGAAGCCCTGGGGATTGCAGGTGAGATTCCTTATCGGGTGCCCTCACTCAATATACCCAACCTTTCAGACCTGCCCTCTCTCGATGAATTGGAGAAAGCTGATTCGATCCGACTCTTCGTCGAACGCGCCGCGACAGCCAGACCTGATTTCAGTTTGACCCCTGACAACGCCTCGTTCGTAGCCCAGATCTGCTTCCGCCTGGACGGCATCCCATTGGCGATCGAGCTGGCAGCTTCGCGTGCAAAGGTTCTGACACCTGAACAGATCGCGGCGCGGCTCGACGACCGCTTCCGCCTGCTGACAGGCGGCTCACGTACGGCTCTGCCGCGCCAGCAGACTCTGCGCGCCATGATCGATTGGAGTTACAGCCTGCTTTCCGAGGAGGAGAAAACTCTATTTCGCAGGCTGGCTGTCTTCTTCAGCGGCTGGACACTTGAAGCTGCAGAGTCGGTTTGCGGAGGGGAGGCAGGCGAGTCCAGCATCCTCGAGCTGCTGACGAGGCTGGTGGATAAATCTCTTGTGTACATTGAAGAATCCGCAGGAGGGATGCGCTATCATCGTCTCGAGACCATTCGACAGTATTCGCGCGAAAAATTTTTCGAGATGGACGAAGTGGAAACCATTAGAGATCGTCATCTCAATTATTATGTGCAATTTGCAGAGTTGGTTGAAGAAAACTTAAAAGGCGGCGACCAGGTCATCTGGCAAAGACGCATGTCCCTCGAGCAGGACAACCTGCGGGCTGCGCTGGAATGGGGTGTCGATAGAAACCCTGAAAACGCTCTGCGAATCGTCGGCGCTGCAAACCTCTTCTGGACCGCTGGTGGGTACTCTGCGGAGGGTTTTCGCTGGACTCAGAAAGCCCTGGAGCAGGTCGCAAGGGAACACAATCCTGAGGACACAGCTTCAGAACAGCGGCGAACAGCACGCGCAAAAGCATTATGCGGGCTGACAAGGTTGTATCTTTCGCTGGGAGATAACGCCAATGCGAAACGTGCGGCAGAAGAAAGCGTCACTTTATATCGCCAGAGTCAGGATCCGCGCGGTCTATCCTTTGCATTGGTCGTGCTTGCCTATCCACTGGATTTCCTGGGAGAGCGTGAGCGGGCAGAAAAAATCTTACAGGAAAGCTACTCCATCGCCCGCGCCGAAGGTGATGTGTACATCCAGTGCCGCTCGCTCAACATTCTGGCGCGTGTGGTCATCGCCCTTCATCATGATCTCACTCGGGCAGGACGATATGTGGAGGAGTCGCTGCGCCTGGCGAGAGAAGCGGGCCTTCGTTCTCAGGAGGCGCAGGCATGTGAGATCCTGGCGACCATTGCCATGCATAAAAATAATATCCATGAAGCACAGGCTCGCTTCCAAGAGTCCGCGGAAATCTACGAGAAGGCTGGAGCAAGGTTCAACGTCATCCTGGAAAAAAGCAACCTCGCGCATCTGGAACGCCGGCTGGGCAACTTCGCTGGCGCATTGGAGTATTATCGTGAAACAATCATCGCATTCCGCGATATCGCGCAGATCGGCGCAGTCTCACACCAATTGGAATGTTTTGGGTTTATTGCACTCGAAGAGGACCGCTATGAACGTGCCCTGGAATTATTCGCTGCAGCCCATGTGCTCCGTGAAAAGCGCAGTACACCGATGACCCCCGACGAGGAACTCTATTTCGAAGAGCAGTTAACAATTCTTCGTGAGAAAATGGATGAGATGGAATTCGATCAGGCATGGTCAAAGGGTCACATGCTGACGATGGAAGAGGCAATTGATTTTGCATTGGAGGATCCTGATGCGTAGCTTACCCTCCGGGACGGTAACATTCCTCTTTACGGATATCGAAAGCTCAACCCAGTTGTGGGAAAAGCACCCAGACGAAATGCGGTCTGCACTTGCGCAGCACGATTCGATCTTGCGCGAAGCAATCACCGCGAACAATGGGCACGTCATCAAAACTACGGGGGATGGTGTTCATGCCGTGTTCGAAAAAGCAGCCGATGCAATCCGCTCCACACTTGTCGTTCAGCGTGCCCTGCTTACTGCCGGGTTTTTTGAAAACCCAGAAGCTGCACTGCGTGTGCGCATGGGGCTACATACCGGTGAAGCAGAGTTTCGGGATGGGGATTACTTTGGTCAGTCCCTCAACCGCGCCGCGCGCATCATGTCCATCGCGCACGGCGGGCAGATTTTGCTCTCCGGCATCACTGCCGAAGTGATCCGTGAACATCAGCCTGCGGATGCAATTCTGCAGGACCTGGGAGAACATCCCCTCAAGGGATTGTCCCGCCCGGAACACCTGTATCAGCTTGGTGCGCCAGATTTACCGCAGGATTTTCCTGCGATCAAATCATCCATTCAATTTCCGAACAATCTCCCCGCCCAGCTTACAGTGTTTATCGGCCGTGAGCGTGAACGTGCAGAGGTGCATGAAAAACTTGCCTCGGCACGGCTGCTCACGCTGATCGGGCCGGGAGGTACAGGCAAGACCCGCTTATCGCTTCAGGTCGGCAGCGAGCAGGCCGTACACTTCAAGGATGGCGTGTGGCTGGTCGAACTCGCGCCGATCAGCGACCCTGCCTACATCGTATCTGCCATCGCGTCTCTTTTCGAGATACGTGAAGTGCAGAATATTCCACTCATTCAGCTCCTCATCGATTTTTTACTGTCAAAGGAATTATTACTCATTCTCGACAACTGCGAACATCTCATCGAGGCCTGCGCCGAAGTGGCTGACCAATTGCTGCATGCCTGTCCAAACCTCAAGATTATTGCATCCAGCCGTGAAGCGCTGGGGATTGATGGTGAAACGGTCTACCGCGTCCCATCTTTGAATGATGACGAAGCGACTCACCTCTTCGTGGAACGTGCGACAAAAGCCGACTCGCGTTTTCATGTGACGGAACACAACGCTTCCTTCATCGCTCAGATCTGTTCCCGTCTCGACGGCATTCCCCTGGCAATCGAGCTGGCCGCGGCGCGCGTCAAGTTGTTTACCCCAGAACAGATCGCCCAGCGTCTCGATGACCGGTTCAGACTACTCACAGGAGGAAGCCGAACAGCCTTGCCTCGCCAGCAGACGCTGCGCGCCTTGATCGACTGGAGTTATCAATCCCTGAATGAGACGGAGCAACGGGCCTTCCGCAGGCTCGCAGTCTTTTCGGGCGGGTGGCTGTTCGAGGCGGCCGAATCCGTCATCGGTGAGGATGATGCGATGGACGGTTTGATGGGGCTTGTCAATAAATCACTGGTCAACGTCGAGGAGCAGAACGGTCAATCCCGTTATCGTTTTCTCGAAACCATCCGTCAATATGCAATGGAGAAACTGGTCGAGTCTGAGGAGGCAGCGGCAGTGCGCGACCGTCACATGGAGTTTATGCTGAATCTGACGGGATATCCATCCCAACGGATGTTTGGAACGGAGGACACAGAATTTTTGGATCATATTGAATCAGAACACGACAACCTTCGTACCGCGCTGGAATGGGCCGTGGGAAATAACCTGATTCATGCCTTAAAACTGGCTTATGCCCTGGGAGGCTATTGGGCTGTTCGTGATTACAACACTGAGGCGCATACCTGGTGTAACACAATTCTGGAAAAGACCGCAGCAATGTCCGACGTGGATAGAGAGCGCGGACGCCTGTACAGTTTGCTTGGATGGATTTATGTCACGATAGGGGAACACAAAACTGGGCGACTGGCCTGCGAACAGTCGATCGCGTTGGGCATGATCTCAAACGACATACTGACAGTCGCACGCGCCTACAGCACTCTCGCGTTAACATGCATTTTTCTGGGAGATTTTTCCGCCGCCATGAATGCGTCTGAAGAAGGAGAAAGGCTTGCCCGCCAACATGATCTCAAGGCTGAGCTGGCTTTTGCCCTTTCCACGCGCGCGCAGCTGGAGTATTTCTCAAGGAATGATATTGACAGGGCAAAGGAATGCTTACTGGAAGCTGCCAGCCTCGCAAAGGAAGCAGAGTTTGGCTGGGCATCCTCCTTTATGGCAATTGGGCTGGGACATACTGCTGCACTGGTAGGTGACATGGAAGCTGCACGAGCTTCATTTCAGGAAAGCGCCGAGCTTGCGAAGAAGCTCGGGAACAAACGCATTGTGTATTCCAGCCAGAGCGAGTTCGCACATATTCTACGCCAGCACGGCGAACTTGATGAGCCTCTGGCAACCTACAGGGATCTGTTACCGAAGTGGAAGGACCTTGGGCACCGCTCGGCCGTGGCGCATGAATTGGAATGCATCGCCTATATCCTCACTCGTAAAGAGGAACCCGAACGTGCAGTCATGTTATTGGGCGCGGCCGAGGCGATCCGCAGGTTGATCGATATACCAAGGACTAAAATGGAGCATGTGGAATACGAAAACGAAATAGCAGCAATCCGCAGCGGAATGGTCACAGCAGAATTCGAGGATTACTGGAAAAAAGGTAATTCCCTGACCATTGAGCAGGCAATCGAGCTGGCTCTCGATGAGAACAACACATTATGAAGATCATTCTTGAAACACCGCGTCTGCTCCTTCGCCGCCAAGTCCCCGCTGACCTGGACGATCTCTGGGCGCTCTATTGTGATCCTGAAATCACAAAATACATCCCCGATGCACCTCGCACCCGCGAGGAAGCTCGGGAGGAACTGGAATGGCATATGAACGGTCATCCGGAAAACCCAGATCTCGGTTTATGGGCAACCATTCATAAAGAGTCGGGAAAATTCATCGGGCGCTGCGGCTTGCTCCCCTGGACGATCGACGGTCAGCAGGAGGTGGAAGTGGCCTACACCATCGCCCGGGATTATTGGGGCACTGGACTGGGGACGGAGGCGGCGCAGGCGATCCTTCGATATGGATTTGAAAATTTGAACCTGAGGCGGCTGGTCTGCCTCATTGAACCGGAAAATACCGCCTCAAAGCGAGTCGCGGAAAAGATCGGCATGACCTTCGAAAAAAGAGTGGTTGATGGTGAGTTCCCATCATTTTTTGTCTATTCCATAGACAAATCCTCACTATGACTGAACCAGGTATTATCACTTCTACTCGAACCGAAGACCTGCGTGATTTTCAGCGTGTTGAGATTGTCGAACTTTGCGTGGCAGCCCACCAGGAGGAGGATTTCAGAAATCTTTTCTCTTATGTTCCATCAGGTGGATGGCACTTCCTTGCGTATCGCGAGGGCGAGCTGGTGAGCCATGCCATGGTGACGACGCGCTGGCTTCAACCGCAGGGTTACCCTCTTTTGAAAACAGCCTACATAGACGCGGTATCGACGCTGCCAGCTTATCAGGGTCAGGGATATGGGAGCGCCGTCATGCATCGGCTGGCAGTCGAAATCGATCACGAGTATGTCATTGCGTGTTTAGAAACGGAAAAGGAAGGGTTTTATGAACGGCTCTGTTGGCAGACCTGGCGTGGCCCCCTGGCTGGGCACAGCGATCAGGGGTTGATTCCTACACCGCATCAGCGCGGGGTCATGATATTAAGGCTATCGCAAACGCCGGCTTTGAATCTCGATTCACTGCTGACCATCGAATGTCAAGACGCGCGTATCTGGTAAGTGGATAATGACGCAGCAATCTACGATGATCTTTGAAACAGACAGACTTTTGCTCAGGCAGCAGGTTCCCGAGGATTTCGAAGCTCTTTGGGCTTTCCACTGCAATCCCGAAAACGTCAGGTTTTATCTGGATGCACCGAATACGCGTGAGGAAGTCCGCCAGGAATTGGAATGGCATTTGGACTGGTATCACAGAGAGAATGAGTTTGGGACGTGGGCGATCATCCACAAGGAAACGGGAAATTTTATCGGTCTGTGCAGCCTGATGCCCTGGACAATTGACGGGAAGGATGAAGTGGAGATGGCCTATATCCTGGCGCAGGAGTTTCGGGGACAAGGTCTAGGTAGCGAGTTGTCTCAGGCCGTTGTGCGACATGGTTTTGAGAAGTTGAATCTGCCCCGCATGATTAGCCTGGTAGAGCCCGAAAACAAGACGTCGCGTAGAGTCGTGGAGAAAATAGGGATGCGATTCGAAAAGGAAGGACAGGATGAATCAGGTCCATTTTTGGTTTATGCTATCGACCAAGCAGATCGTGATTCCGATGTCTCTGAGAAATAGCGCCATTCGCTCTTGCAAAAGCCTCAGACGATGCCCTCCCGCCGCGGCCTGCAATGAGATGGATATGGATTGCCATTGAGTGAAAATAATTTTGAATTTGTGTACGTGATACAATTTATATACAACGATGACCAAAGAGACCATAGGCAGGTATGAAGTTCAATCAGAGATCGGTCGCGGGGGAATGGCTGCCGTCTACCTGGCATATGACCCGAGTTTCCGCCGCAGCGTCGCCATCAAGCTGGTATCTGTTAATCTCCAGGAAAATATCGTCTTTCGGGAACGCTTCGAGCGCGAAGCGCAATTGATTGCGAGGATCGAGCATCCCGCGATCGTGCCTGTCTACGATTTTGGGGAACAGAATAATCAGCCTTATCTGGTCATGCGATACATGACCGGTGGAGCTCTTTCCAGCAAGATCAAGGAGGGAGCACTTCCGCTGGCGTACGCGGCGAAGATCCTCACGCAGATCGCTCCAGCTCTGGATGCCGTACATGCCCA
>DATFET010000076.1:0-6747 GCA_035250835.1 Anaerolineales bacterium | reverse complement strand
GGAAGAACAGGATGGTGTTCGGGTGGTCCTTCTTGATATCCAGATATTGCTGGCGAATGGGAGTGACATCATCATGGGTCATGGATTGATTCTATGGGGAAGCCCGCAAATGAGCAAGTGCTTGCAAGGTGCTGTATAATTCACTAAATATGATTATGGCAAAGGTGACATTGGATCGAAATTAGTCCCTTTGGTGGGACGCAGAATATTGCGGTTACCTGAGATACAGGGCATAATATACATGATTACACTTGGTTGCCCAACATCCCGCATTTTCATCTTAACCATAAACCAATAATCAGCATCAATCGCCGTAACATGTGAGGATGGCAGGTCGTTTTTGTGCTTGGAGGGTATCTTTGCATGTTCTTTATAAATCTGAAAGGAGCTCTTGATGTATATCGATCCGAATACTGGAGGTATATTATTCCAGGCGTTGGCAGGTATTCTGGCTGTGTTTTCCGGAGTTATGCTCGCCTTTTCGAGGAACATCCGACAGTGGTTTTCACGCTTGCGTCGTCATCATCGTGATGAGGATGAAGACCAGGACTGACAGGTTCTACCAATATGAAAACCCTCATTCTTGGGTTTGATTCATTTGACCCCAAAGTGTTTGAAGAACTGACGGGACAAAATCAACTACCAAACCTTGCGAAATTCATCGAACAAGGGGGATATTCAAAGCTGGAAGTTTCATCGCCACCTCAGACTGAGGTTTCATGGACAAGTATCGCGACGGGCTCTGATCCCGGCGGACATGGGATATTTGATTTTGTGCATCGCGATCCTGCCACATATATTCCCTATATTTCTATTCTGCCAACTCGCATGAGTGCGCTGGGTGAGCAATTTATACCCCCTTATACAGCCAGAACGTTCTTCGAAGAGGCTTCTTCAATGGGGTTTCCGTCTACTGCTTTATGGTGGCCAGCGATGTTCCCGGCCCAGCCAGGGATTCCAGTCATGACCCTGCCCGGGCTGGGCACACCGGATATACGCGGTCAGCTGGGTGTTGGCACATTGTTTTCCGCGGCAGATGAATCGCTGGAAAAGACCGCCATGGTCAGGTTGACCCTCGCTGGTAAGAATTTATATAAGGCTGATTTACCGGGTCCACAAACAAAGGGAAAAGACGGCCCACGGACGATCAGCCTGCCCTTCGCTGTAGAACTGATCGATCATCAGACTGCTCTGATCAGAATAGCCAATCAACAGATCGAACTGCGCCTGGGTCAATGGAGTGATATCGTTGAGTTGAGCTTCAAAGCCGGGTTGTTGTTCAATATCTATGCCATTACGCGCTTTATCGCTGTCAGCCTGCGTGGTGCTATTCGTATTTATTGTTTGCCATTGCAGATCCATCCCTTGCATACCCCCTGGCATTATGCAGCCTCGAATGCCTTTTCCAAAAAGTTATGGAAAAAAGTTGGTCCCTATCTTACCCTCGGATGGCCGCAGGATACGACCGGCCTCGAGGAGGGATGCATCACCGATGAGCAGTTCCTGGATTTGTGCCAGCTTATTTTCGAAAGGCGGATTCAGATCCTGTATTATCTCATGGACGATTTCCGTGAAGGCGTCCTGGCGAGCATCTTCGATGACCTTGACCGCGTCCAGCACATGTTCTTCCACAATCGCATGGATGTGGTCCACGACTGGTACAGACGGCTGGACCGTTTTGTCGGCGATGTAACTGAAAAAGTGGAGCAGTGGAGCGGCAAATATCGCTACCTGATCCTCTCCGATCACGGTTTCAGCGACTTCAGCAATAAGGTTCATTTGAACCGCTGGCTTTTGGAAAATAATTATTTGTGCATGAAGAACGGTAGTAACGATCTCAAAGGTGTGAATTGGAATAAAACCAAGGCGTATGCAGTGGGTTTGAATAGTATTTATTTGAATATCTCCGGGCGTGAAGGTCAGGGAATCGTGCCTGCGGATGAGATCGAAACTCTGCTTGGTAAGCTACATGCGGAATTGTCAGACTGGAGAGACTCGAATGGGAATTCCATTATCCGAAAGGTGCGACTCAAGCATGAGACCTTCAGTGGCCCTTTCACCCGCTTCGGACCAGACCTCGTGCTGGGCTACGCGCCCGGGAACCGCGCTTCTGCTGAAACAGGACTCGGTAAAATTCCTGCCACAGTACTCGAGCCGAATACCGATCACTGGGGTGCCGATCACTGCATGGACGCCGAGGTGGTGCCAGGCGTGATCTTTGCGAACCGCGATCTGCGTGATTTTGGCGCGCTCTCCTTCCGCGATATTCCCTTCCTCGCGATCGGCAGGCATCTGGACCAGACGCACATCATGCCTCCGTCCCAGGCAGCGGGCGAAGGTCAAAAGGATGTGGAGGAGCGCTTGAAAGGCCTGGGATATTTATAATGAACAGAATATTTACAAGCATCGGAAAAAGATCAAAGTCCAGAGAGCCTATCATTGTTGTATCTGGACTGCCGCGTTCGGGGACATCCATGATGATGAAAATTCTCGCAGAAGGCGGCCTGCCTGTTGTCAGCGATAGACAACGCAGCCCGGACATGGATAATCCCAATGGTTATTTTGAGCTCGAGAGGGTAAAGTATATGTCGGCTGGGAATGTCGCCTGGCTGGCAGATGCAGGCGGCAAGGCGGTCAAGATTATTTCGGCTCTGCTGGAATTTCTTCCATCCAATTATGTCTACAGGGTCATCTTCATGGAGCGCGAGATCCAGGAAATCATGGAATCTCAGCGTAAAATGCTCGAGCATCGAAATGAAACCTCCCGAGTGGATGAAGCCCACATCGAGGAGCAATTGCGAAAACATCTGGGTCTTGTCAAACCCTGGCTGGCGCGCCAGCCAAATATGGAAGCCCTGTATATTAGTTATAATGCACTCTTGTCGAACCCTGAACCCTCCTGCCGTCGCGTGATGGAATTCATCAGGCTGCCTCTCGACCTGGAAGGCATGCTGAGCGTCCCGGACGGAAACCTGTACAGGAGCCACATGTAGGGCAGGCAGGCGTTTCAAATCTTTGAAGGGCGAATGAATCTAACAACGAGGAGTCACCTCAATGTATAAACTGGTATTGGTTCGTCATGGACAAAGCACATGGAATTTAGAAAACCGCTTCACAGGCTGGACCGATGTCGGCCTGACCGATCTGGGGAGGTCCGAGGCGCTGGAAGCGGGCAGGCTCCTCAAGGAGGGCGGCTACGTTTTCGATGTGGCTTATACGTCCGTGCTGCGCCGCGCCATCCAAACCCTCTGGATCGTATTACAGCAAATGAACCTCGAATGGATCCCGGTCATCAATGCCTGGCAGCTCAATGAGCGGCATTACGGCGCTCTCCAGGGCTTGAATAAGGTCGAGACAGCCGAAAAATTTGGGGAAGCGCAGGTCAAGGTCTGGCGACGCAGCTACGACACCCCGCCTCCTGCGCTGGAACTGGATGACGAGCGGCATCCGCGCTTCGACCCGCGCTACGCTTCTTTATCCCCCGAGGATCTGCCGGCTACCGAATCGCTCAAGATCACCCTGGAGCGGGTTCTTCCCTACTGGCATTCCACGCTGGTGCCGGAGATTAACTTGGGCAAACGCGTCCTGGTCGCCGCCCATGGCAACAGCATCCGCGCCCTGGTGAAATACCTCGACAATATCTCCGATGCAGACATCACGGAATTGAACATTCCCACCGGCCTGCCACTCGTGTACGAGCTGGATAAGGATTTGAAGCCTATCAAGAGTTATTACCTGGGAGATCTCGAGGAGGCTGCAAGAAAAGCAGCTGCCGTTGCGAACCAGGCAAAGGTGAAGTAGCGAAACACGTTCGCGAAGTTATATTTAAATGACCGCGCCACAAACGGCGCGGTTTTTTTATTAAAGATACATCTTGAATCAAGTTTCGTAACACCCCTAATAACACTTCGTTCCATACCGGTAGCTAAACCCATGGATCCTATTCTAGGAACCCAAAACTTAATCTCACATGAGTAAGGAGAAACTGATGAAAATCAAAACACTTGAAGATCTTCTCACAGATCAATTGAAGGATCTGTACAGCGCGGAGAACATGCTGGTCAAGACGCTGCCCAAAATGGCAAAAAACAGCCAGACACGTGATTTGCGCTCCGCTTTTGAGGAGCACCTCACCCAAACGGAGAACCACGTTCGGCGAATCGAACAGGCATGCAGCGACTTGGGCGTAAGCCCCCGGGGCAAAAAGTGTGTGGGCATGGAGGGGCTGATCGAAGAGGGCAAGGAGATCTTGTCGAATGGGGCAGATCCTGATGCCCTGGATGCCGGTTTAATCGGTGCTGCGCAGAAAGTGGAACACTATGAGATCGCCGCATACGGGACCGCTGCTGCTCATGCCCGCCAGCTGGGTTTCAATTCGGTTGCTCAGCTTTTGGATAAAACTCTCGAAGAAGAGAAAATAGCTGACGAAAAATTGACGAAGATTGCCGAAAACCGGGTTAATGTAAAGGCGGCGATGGAGCATTAGCTTCTACCCGTGAGGTTGTCCGAAGATTAATCCCTAATGATGAATTTGACCCGTAACTGGTGGCTGGTAGTCATAAGAGGACTACTGGCCATCTTGTTCGGCCGGGTCGCATTTTTCTGGCCGGGTCTGACCTGGCTGGTCCCGGTGCTGATGTTCGGCGTCTACGCCATCGTGGATGGTGTATTCGCCATGCTAAGCAGTGTTGCGGCTGGCACCGTCGTGCTGCTGCGGCCTGAGCTGGCCAGCTTTGCCCTGATCGTTGTGATCGCAGTTTGGGCGATCCTGACCTGCATCCCAACGGCGGCGAGATCGTCAATGGTTGATCGCTGCTTATCTCGAATCATCAGGGCGACCGATCTGGGTCGCCCTGATGCATTATTTTCCTAATCTCGCCCGCTCTTCCTCGATAACCTTGTCTTCCAGCTTTTTGAACAGCGGACCTGGCTGGTTCAGCTGCGTGCCAGGCTTTAATTCGCTGGGTCTCCAACGTACCTCGGGTGATCGCACTTCGTCTGCGACTTCGCCTCCGCTCAGCGCGAGAGTGGAGCGGTACCGCAATACTCTGTGTGTACCGAGCGAGTCGGTCACATCTTCCGTGTAGAGCTCGCCGAATAAAGGTGTTTCGTATCCGAAGAATCCATGCAGGCGCTCGGATGTAAACGGCAGGAAGGGAGCAAAAATGACCTTGAGCGAGTCGATGGCTCGGAGCGCGGTATAGATGGTCAAGCCGGCAGCCTCCTTATCCGTCTTGATGGCGGACCACGGAGCGTTGACGTCGAGATAGACGTTGACTGCGGTGGCAAGTTTCATCGCCTCGCCGATCGCCGATCGCAGACGGACGGCTTCGAGCTCCGCGCCAACAGTTTTGAATCCGTTGTCGATAACGGCCAGCAGCGCCAGGTCCGCGGGGCGAAGCGAATGGATGGGCAACTGCCCATCCATACCGACATTGGGTACATGACCATCCCAATTTTTATAGCAGAAGGACAGCACCCGGTTCGCCAGGTTGCCCCAGGTTGCTACCAGCTCGTTGTTGTTGCGCGCCACAAACTCGGACCAATCCCAATCGCTGTCTTTGTTCTCGGGCATGTTGGCGGTCAAATAGTAGCGGAGCGCATCCGGGTCGTAGCGGGTCAGTGCATCCCGTCCAAACACGGCCCAGTTGCGCGAGCCGCTGATCTTCTTCCCTTCGAGGTTCATGAATTGGTTGGCAGGGACATCATATGGAAGCGTCAGTTCCTGCTCATCCTCTGAAAAGATTTTCAGGAACCGGACTCCCGCACCCATCAGCTGAGCAGGCCACCAGGCGGCATGGAAGAAAATATTGTCCTTGCCGATGAAGTAGAACTGCCTCGCCTGCGGATTGACCCACCACTCACGCCACGCATCCTCCTGACCTGACAGCTTTGACCATTCGATTGCAGCGGAGAGGTAACCGATTACCGCTTCGAACCAAACATAGATGCGCTTGCCCGCCTCCGTCCAGCCTTCGACGGGGATGTCCACGCCCCAGTCCAGGTCGCGGGTGATGGGCCGCGGCTTGAGTCCCTCCGACTCGATCTTGCGCAGCGACTCGCCAATAACCGTGTCGCGCCAGTAGGATTGGCGCTGCATGAGGAACTCCTTGACGTTCGGTTCAAGCTTGGAGAGATCGAGATAAAAATGCTCGGTCTCACGCAGCTCGAGCGCGCCGCCTTCCTTCGAGCGCGGGTTGATCAATTTGTCCGGTTCGAGCACGTTACCGCAGTTGTCACATTGATCGGAACGCGCACTTTCATAGCCGCAGATATAACAAGTACCTTCCACGTAGCGGTCAGGCAGAAAGCGCCTCGTGGACGGGGAGTACCACTGCATGGACTTGTCAGTATATAGGTATCCATTTTCCTTCAAAGCCAGGAAGATGGCTTGCGAGACCTTGAAATGATTCTGGGTGTGGGTGGTGGTGAACAGGTCGTAGGTGATCCCGTAGCCTCTGAATAGCTCCAGGAATCCGTCATGATATTTTTTATAGACTTCCTCGACCGGCCGTCCTTCCTTATCCGCTGCGATTGTGACGGGCGTGCCGTGCGAGTCGGTGCCGCTGACCATCAGGACTTTGTTCCCTTTCAGGCGGTGATAGCGCGCTGCAATGTCGCCGGGCAGGTGCGAGCCGGTAATATTCCCGACGTGGATCTCCGCATTGGAATACGGCCAGGCGATGGCAATCAGTATATTTTCAGGCATTCGTGCCTCCTCATGTGAGCATTCAGCACTCAGCGATT